>JBJTJU010000306.1:0-7991 GCA_046096165.1 Phycisphaerales bacterium
CACCACCGCCACCTGCACGCCGATGAGCACCGCCTGCCACGGCGCCGCGGTGCCGAGGAGGAGCCCCGACACGCCGCACGTGGCGGCCAGCGCGCAGATGAGGAGCACCGCGCCGCGGCGCGACAGGCCGCGCATCACCAGGCGGTGCGAGAAGTGCTGCTGGTCGCCGACCATCGGGCTCTTCCCCTGCACCAGCCGCAGCACCGACACCGTGAACGCGTCGTAGAGCGGCACGGCCAGGATGACGAGCGGCGACAGCACGCCGTACCAGCGCGTGCCCAGCGCGTACTCGAGGTCCTCGGGCGCGGTGAAGGTGATCTGCATCGCAAGCACCGCCAGCAGGAACCCGACGGGCAGCGACCCGCCGTCCCCCATGAAGACGCGCGCGGACGTGCCGGCGCGCCACGGGAAGTTGAAGACGAGGAAGCCAAGCAGCGCACCGGCCAGCACCGCAAGCAGCCCCGCCGTCGCCCACTGGCTGGCGATGGTCGCGGCCACCGCAAGCGACGCCGCCGCGATGGCCGCGACGCCGCCCGAGAGGCCGTCCATGTTGTCGAGGAAGTTGAGCGCGTTGGTCATCGCCACGATGAACGCGACGCTGAGCGCGATCGAGAGCCACGCGCCGCCCGCCGGCGCATCGAGGAGCGTCAGCACGCGCACGCCGGCAAGCATGACGGCACCCGCCGCGACCGCCACCTGCGCCAGGAGCTTCGGCCACGGCCCCAGCGCGCGGCGGTCATCGATGAGGCCCAAGGCGTGCAGCGCCACCGTTCCCAGCAGGATCCAGAGCGCCTGGCCCGCCGTGTCCGGGAGGCGCATGGCGCTCGGCACCAGTGCGTCGAGCCGAGCGCTTTCGGCCAGGCGACGGGCGAGTTCCTCGGCGCCCATCAGGCGATCCACCAGCAGGATGGCCACAAGCGGCAGCGCCACGGTGGCCACGATCGCGATGCCGCCGACGTTCGGGACGCGGCGCAGGTCCTTCGCGTGGCCCGCGGCACCGGCGGAGTCGAGCGCGCCCGCGCGGTGGCCCGCCGACACCAGGAATCGCGTCAGGACCACCGCGCACGCCGCGGCGAGCGCGGCCGCAAGCACCACCGCCGGAGCGGCGCCTGCGGCGCTGGCAAGGACGCTGGGCGAAGCCATCGCGCGAAGCGTATCCGCGGGCCGCGCGCGGATCGGGGATACTCCGCGCGATGCGATCGGTCACCGTCTACTGCTCCTCGAGCGGCGCGCTCGAGCCGCACTTCGGCCATGCCGCGCGGGACCTGGGCGCGGCGCTCGCCGCGCGCGGCATCGCGCTCGTCTTCGGCGGCGGGGCGATCGGCCTGATGGGCGAGTGCGCGCGCGCCGCGAAGGCCGGCGGCGGGCACGTGACGGGCATCATCACGCAGAAACTGAAGGACCACGAGCAGGCCTGGGACGGCTGCGACGAGATGCTGGTGGTGGGCACCATGCAGGAGCGCCGCCGCCTGCTGATGGACCGCGGCGACGGCTACATCATCCTTCCCGGCGGGCTCGGCACCTACGAGGAGTTCTTCGAGGTGCTGGTGGCGCGGCAGCTCGGCGACCACCGAAAGCCCATCGCCATCGTCAACCACGAGCGCTACTACGACCCGCTGGTGGCGATGATCGAGCACGGCATCGCGCACCGCTTCGTGCGCCCGGCGATCCGCGGCGTGCTGAGCGTGGTGCCCACCGGGCACGACGCGATCGACGCGCTCGTCGCGCACGAGCCCGGCGAGCACGACGCGTCGCAGTTCCTGCCGATGCACGCGGGGCGAGACCGGTGAGCGGCGCGGTCGGCATCATCGCCGGCCAGGGCACCCTGCCCTTCCTGGTGGCGCGCGGCATGCGCGCGCAGGGGCGGCGCGTCCACTGCGTGGGGCTGCGCGGGCAATGGGAAGACGGGCTTCCGGGCTGCTGCGACACGTTCCAGGAGGCGGGCGTCCTGCAGCTTGGGCGCTGGATCCGGCTCTTCCGCCGCGCGGGCGTGAGCGAAGTGACGATGGTGGGCCGCGTCAGCAAGAAGCAGATGCACGACCCGTGGCTCGTGGTGAAGGCGCTGCGCGACCTGCCCGACTGGCGCACGATCGACCTCTGGTTCCGACGGCTGCGGCATGACCGCCGCAGCGCTACCCTGCTCCGCGTCGTCGCCGACGACCTGGCGAAGGAAGGCGTGATCCTCATCGACTCCACGCGCTACATCCCCGACCACATGGCCTCCGAGGGAACGATGGGGTCCGTGGAGCCCGACGCGCGCGCCCGCGGGGACATCGCGTTCGGGTGGCCGCTCCTTGAGAAAGTGGGTGGACTGGACATCGGCCAGGCGATCAGCGTGCGCGACCGCGACGTGATCGCGGTGGAGGCCGTCGAGGGCACCGATGCCATGATCCGCCGCAGCGGCGAGCTGTGCCGCGCGCGCGGGTGGACGCTCCTGAAGAGCGCGCGCCCGGGCCACGACATGCGCGCCGACGTGCCGACCATCGGTGTGCAGACCATCGAGAGCCTGGCGAAGGCCGGCGCCGGATGCGTGGCGCTCGGCGTGGGGCGCGTGATCCTGGTGGACCGGCCGGCGGTGCTCGCCGCGGCCGACCGCGCAGGCATTGCCGTCGTGGGCGTGAAGGCCTGACCGTGGCCGCGGAGGCGTTCGTCTCGCGGGCCGGCGCAAAGCTCGCGCACGCGCTGGAAGCACTCAAGGTGGACGTGGGAGGCCTGCGCTGCGCGGACTTCGGCTGCAACGTCGGTGGGTTCACCGACTGCCTGCTGAAGGCGGGTGCCGCGCGCGTGACCGCGATCGACACGGGGTACGGCGCGCTTGCCTGGACCTTGCGCAACGACCCGCGTGTCGAGGTGCGCGAGCGGACCAACGCCCTGCACGCCCCGGCGCCGGAGGGCGGCGTCGACCTGGTGACGGTGGATCTTGCGTGGACGCCGCAGCGATTGGCGGTGCCGGCGGCGCTGAAGTGGCTGGCGCCCGGCGGGCGCATCGTGACCTTGGTGAAGCCGCACTACGAGCTGCGCGACGACGAGAAGGCGTGGCTTGACCGCGGGTTCCTGCCGCACGATCGCGTGGCCGGCGTGGTGGAGCGCGTGGCGGGCGAGATGCCGGGGCTCGGCGCCGAGGTGCTGGGCAGCGTGCAGAGTCCGCTCGTCGGCGGCAAGACCAGCCGCAAGCAGGGCGTGCCGGGCAATGTCGAGTGGCTGATGCTGCTTCGGGCGCGCTGACGCGCTACGCTCGGTGGCCCCGATGAACGTGTTCGCGTGCCCCACGCTCGTTGCCGCGCTTGCCCTCGCGCAGGGCGCGCCCCCGGCGCAAACCGCGCCTGCCGCACCCGCTGCGACGGCCGCCCCCGCCGCCGACGACATCGCGCTGATCGGCCCGCCGAAGCCGCCGCCGCCGAGCGTGAAGGTGGCCGACGGCCTGCGCTGGGAACTCATCGCGCGCGAGCCGCTGGTCCAGGACCCGGTGTCGTTCGCGATCGGGGACGACGGCGCGTTCTACGTCGCCGAGAGCTTCCGCCAGGAGAAGGGGATCGAGGACAACCGCTCGTCGAAGTTCTGGCTCGAGGACGACCTGCAGCTGCAGACGGTCGAGGACCGCCTGCGCATGTACGAGAAGTGGGCGGCCAAGCGCGAAGGCGGCATGGACTACTACCGGCGCGAGATGGACCGCGTGATGCGGCTCTCGGGCCCGCGCGACGGCCGCCCCGACCGCGTCACCGACTTCAGCGGGCCGATCAACGAGCCGCTCGACGGCACCGGCGCGGGGGTCATGTGGCTCGACGGAAGCCTCTGGTACACGTGCATCCCGCACCTGTGGCGCTTCCGCGACACGGATGGCGACGGGGTGGCGAACGAGCGCGCGCAGGTGTTCTCCGGCTTCGGCGTGCGCGTGGCGCTGCGCGGCCACGACATGCACGGCCTGGTGATGGGCCCCGACGGGCGCATCTACTGGTCGATCGGCGACCGCGGCTACCACGTGCGCACGAAGGAAGGCGCCCTGCTCCACCGGCCGCACACGGGCGCGGTGTTCCGCTGCGAGCCGGACGGCAGCGGCCTGGAGGTGTTCGCGCACTCGCTGCGGAACCCGCAGGAACTGGCCTTCAACCAGTGGGGCGACCTCTTCACCGGCGACAACAATTCAGACGCCGGCGACCGCGCACGCATCGTGTTCATCATGGAGGGCGGCGAGACGGGCTGGGACATGAACTACCAGACGCTCGAGGGCTCGAACCAGCGCGGGCCGTGGAGCCAGGAGCGCACGTGGTGGCTGTGGGACGCGGCCGACCCGGTGCGCCCGGCGTGGACGCTGCCGCCGATCGCGCATCTGGGTGACGGCCCCGCGGGCATGTGCTTCTACCCCGGCACGGGACTGGCGCCGCGCTACGACGGGCACTTCTTCCTCTGCGACTTCCTGGGCGGCGACGAGTACAGCCAGGTGCGCAGCTTCGCGGTCGAGCCCGAGGGCGCGGGCTACAAGGTGGTCGATGCGCACGAGTTCGTGAACGAGGTGCTCTGCACCGACGTCGACTTCGGCTGGGACGGTCGCATGTACGTGAGCGACTGGGCCGGCGACGGCTGGTTCAGCGACCACACGGGCGAGCTGTACGCCGTGTGGGACCCGGCGCGCGCCGAGGATGCCGACGTGCAGGGCGCGCGCAACCTGGTGGAACAGGGAACGGCGTCGCAGTCGGACGACCTGCTCTTCCAGTACCTGGCGCATCCGGACATCCGCATCCGCCAGCGCGCGCACCTGGAGCTGGCGGCGCGCGGGGCGAAGACGACGGCGGCGCTCGCGGCGGTGGCCGGCGACCAGGGTGCGGCGCAGCGCGTGCGCCTGCATGCGCTGTGGGCGCTTGGCGTGCAGGCGCGGCGCGCGGCGGGCGGCGCGGGTGCAGCGGGTGGCGCGCGCACTGCCGAGGCCGAGACGGCGATCATCGGCCTGCTGGCGGACGAGGACATCGAACTGCGGCGGCTTGCGGCGCGGCTTGCCGGCGATGCGCGGATCGCAGGCGCGGCGGAGGCGCTGGTCTCGCAATTGACCGACGACGACCTGCGCGTGCGCGCGCAGGCGGCGATCGCGCTCGGGAAGCTGAAGCACGCCGACGCCATCCCCAACCTGGCCGCCATGGCCTGGGAGAACGACAACCAGGACCCGTTCGTGCGCCACGCGGCGGTGTTGGGCCTGGCCGGCATGGACCAGCCCGACAAGGTGCGCGAACTGGCGGCCGACCAGTTCCCGCAGACGCGGCTGGTGGCCGTGCTTGCCATGCGGCGCGCCCGCGACCCGCAGCTGGCGCGGCTGCTGCATGACCCCGACCTGCGCGTGGCCACCGAGGCCGCGCGCGCCATCAACGACCTGCCGATCCCCGAGGCGATGCCGGCCCTTGCGGAGCTTGCCGCGCGCTTCGCGCCCGATGAACGCGCACTCGAGGCGGCATCGAAGTCGGCGGCTGCCGCCACGTGGGAACGTGCGCTTTGGAAGGACCGGAAGGGCTTCACCGCGGCGCGGCTTGCGTCCGACCCGGTGTGGCAGACGCCCGCCGACCGCACCGAGTCGGTCGACGAGGCGAGCGGCTTCACGAAGGCCGGCAACGACTACGTCCAGCGCGTGCGCGGCACGTTCACGGCACCCGCGGACGGCGAGTACGTGTTCGCCGTGGCAAGCGACGACGACGGCCTGCTGCTTGCCTCGCCCTCCGGCGATGCCGCGGCGCTCACGCCCGTCGCGTCGGTGGCGAACTACGTGAACCCGGGCGACTTCGAGTCGCAGCCGGCGCAGCGCGCGGCCATCGCGCTCGTGGCCGGCCAGCAGGTGCTGCTCGAGGCGCGCGCGTTCCAGGGTGGCGGCGGCAACCACCTCGCGATCGGCGTCACGCACCCCGACGGACGCAAGGAACACCCGATCGGCGCGTTCATGGGCGACACCAGCACGATGCCGCTCCTGCGGCGCATCGTGAACGCGAACGCCCGGCTCGGCGGCGCCGCGAACGCCGCGGCGCTCGGCGCGATTGCCGCCAACCCGACGCTGCCGCCCGCCGCGCGGCTCGACGCGCTCGATGCGCTGTCGAGCTTCATGGCGCCGCCGGCGCGCGACCGCGTGATCGGCCACTGGCGGCCGGTCGACGCCGCGGGGCGTTCGCGCGAGGCCTACCTGGCGGTGCTCAAGCAGCGGCTGCCGGGGCTCTCGACCAATGCGCCGAGCGCCATCCGCACGGTGGCGCGCGAGCTGGCCGCGCGCGAGGCGATCCCGATGGATGGTGGCGCTGCGCTGGCCGCGGTGAAGGACGCCACCAAGCCGGTCGACGAGCGGATCGCCTGCCTGATGCAGCTGGCGCAGGACCGCGACGCGAAGCTTGCCGAGGCGCTCGATGCAGCACTTGCCTCGACGCAGCCGGCGCTGCGCGCACGGGCGCGGGCCATCACGGCACGCATCGACCCCGCACGCGGCGAGTCGATCCTGCGCGAGGCGCTCGCGGGCGGCACGCTCGCCGAGCGCCAGGCCGCGGTGACGGCGCTCGGCGCGCTCGGTACCGACGGGGCGCGCATGCTGGTGCGCGGGCAGTTCGAGCTCCTCGCGGGCGGCCGCAGCGAGCCGGGCATGACGCTCGACATCCTGGAGGCGGTCGGAAGCGACGCGGCACTCGCCCCGCGCGTGGCGGAGTTCCGCACGTCGATGGCCGCGATGCCGCTTGGCGAGTGGACGCTTGCCCTCGAGGGCGGCGACGCCGACCGTGGGCGGCAGGTGGTGAACTTCAACAGCGCGGCGGCATGCCTGCGCTGCCACATGGTGGAAGGGACCGGCGGGCACGCGGCGCCGAGCCTCGCCGGCGTGGCCGACCGGCACGACCGCGCGGGGCTCCTGAAGAGCCTCGTCGACCCGAACGCCGCGGTCGCCGAGGGCTTCGGCACCGTGAGCTCGATGCCCGCGATGGGCACCGTGCTGACGCCGCGGGAGGTGCGGGACGTGGTCGAGTACCTCTCGACGCTGCGTTGATTCCGGAGGCTGTTTTTCAAGGGCTTTTCTGGCGCGAGAAACGGCCGCGGGGGACGCGGGAAACCGCCTGCACGGGTACACTTGCAGGCCCGGAAAAGCCATGGCAGAGACCCCAGAAAGCACCGTCCCGCCGGTCGACCGCCTCGTCGACGTCGACATCGAGCGGGAGCTGCACGACAGCTACCTGACCTACGCCATGAGCACCATCATGGACCGGGCGCTGCCCGACGTCCGTGACGGCCTCAAGCCCTCGCAGCGCCGCATCCTGGTGGCGATGCACGACCTGAACCTGACCCCCGGGCGCAAGCAGATCAAGTGCGCCAAGATCTGCGGCGACACCAGCGGCAACTACCACCCGCACGGCGAGAGCGTCATCTACCCCACCCTGGTCAACATGGGCCAGTCGTGGAAGACGCGCGCGCTGCTCGTCGACAAGCAGGGCAACTTCGGCTCGATCGAGGGCGACCCGCCGGCCGCCATGCGTTACACGGAGGCGCGCATGACCGCGGCCGCCGTGGCGCTGATGGAGGACCTGGACAAGGACACCGTCGACTTCAAGCCCAACTACGACGACCGCCTGCAGGAGCCGACGGTGCTGCCGGCGAAGTTCCCGCAGCTCCTGGTGAACGGCTCGAGCGGCATCGCCGTGGGCATGTCGAGCAGCATGCCGCCGCACAACGTCGGCGAGGTGTGCGACGCGATCGTGGCGGTGATCGACGACCCGTCGCTGGGGCTCGAGGACCTGATGAAGCGCATGCCGGGGCCGGACTTCCCGACCGGCGGCGTCATCGCGGGCCGCCGCGGCATCGTCGAGGCCTACGCCACCGGGCGCGGCCGCGTCACGGTGCGCGGCAAGGTGCACCTGGAGAAGGAAGGCACCCGCGACGCCATCGTCATCGACGAGATCCCCTACCAGGTGGTGCAGTCGACGCTCATCGAGAAGATCGTCGAGGCGAGCCGCAACGACCGCATCGCCGACATCGCCGACGTCAAG
>JBJTJU010000307.1:0-11992 GCA_046096165.1 Phycisphaerales bacterium
CCGCGACGAGTCGCAGCGCCTGGCGCTGCTGCAGGAGGGCCTCGCGATCCTGGACCGGGTTGGCGAGGCGGGGATCCCGCTCGTGGTCGGCGACCTGCCCGACATGTCGGCCGCAGTGGGCAAGATGCTCTCGCGCGCGCA
Source organism: Phycisphaerales bacterium (assembly GCA_046096165.1). Taxonomy (GTDB): domain Bacteria; phylum Planctomycetota; class Phycisphaerae; order Phycisphaerales; family SM1A02; genus UBA966. Next base: position 142 of record JBJTJU010000307.1, read on the forward strand.
GATGCCGGCACGCTCCACGCTCGAGCAGGCGAACGCCGAGATCCGCGCGTGGGCCGCGCGCCGGCCGCGCGTGGCGCTGCTTCCGCTCGGACGGCTGGTGGCGGACCTGCGCGCCGGCAAGCCGTTCCAGGCCGGACGCCGGACCTGGGACGCGGCGGTCGACGGCGCGCTCATCCAGCGCGACGACCTGCATCCGACGTTCGGGGGTTCGGTGGCGCTCCTGGCGCGTGCGGAGCAGGCCGCAAACGACCGCTTCCTGGGCGCACCGGGTGCGTTCGAGCATGACCCGGGGAAGGTCGCCGAGCGCGTGCGGATCGAGTTGGTTCCCGCGCGCGCTCAGCCCTGAAGCTGCGCCAGCCGCCGCTTGACGTCGGCGTCGTCGGTGCGCTGGATCAGGGCGTTGAGCCACTCCACCGCACCGGCGGCGCCGTCGACGGCACGCACGGAGGGAAGCAGCGCCTGCGCATCCTGGTCGAGGCGCGGCCCGCGGATCGCGGCCTTGAGCGCCGACAGGGTCGGCCGGTCCCGGACCGAGCCCAGCTCGAGCGCCCACAGCTGCCACAGCATGTCGCGCTCCTCGAAGGTCGGCTCACGCCCCAGCGCCCATGCCTGCATGAAGTCGGTGCGCGAGCCGGCGCGGAAGAGCGGCCCGAGCGCCAGCGGCGCCACCGCCTCGCCGGCGTTGCGCGCGCGCGCCAGCTGCCACACCTGGGCGGCCACCGCATCGTCCCCGCACAGCACCAGGCAGCGCATCGCGTCGACCAGCGCGGGCATGGCCGCAGCGTCGTCCGCCGCCGCCTTGACGCGCTCGAGCGCCGCGCGCGCCTCGGCGCGCAGGTCGCGCTCGCCCTCGCGCGGCGACGCGGGCAGGCGCGGCGGCATGTTGGCCATCATCTTGGGCGACGGCACCGTCATCAGCGGGTCGCCGAAGGTCGCCACGCGCCACACCTGCTGCAGCACGTCGCCGGGCCAGTGGCGCCCCGCCACCAGGAACGGTGCCAGGTTCGCCAGTCGTTCGGCCAGGTTGGTGGGCGGCACGAACGCAGCCAGGTACGGCTCGTGCACCGACCCGATGTACGCGTACACGCCGTGCGCCAGCCAGCGGCCGCCGACGGTGAACTCGGCGTCCGGCGACTGCAGCGAGAAGCTGTGCACCATCGAGAGCGCCAGCGGCCGCCGCAGCACCGGGATGTCCGTCGACGGAAGCTGCGCCGACCCGGAGAGCTCGAAGAAGTCCGAGTTGCCGCTCGAGTTGACGAGCATCAGGTCGGGCGTGATGCCCGTGGGCAGGAACGAACGCCACGACTGCACGGTGCCGTTGGTGCCCTCCCACGTGCGCGGGCGGAAGCCCTGGTCGGCGAAGATCGGCACCGCGCGGTCGAAGCCGAAGCTGTCGAAGCCGCCGGCCGCGGGGCGGCCCGCGTAGCCGTCGAAGGTCCACACGTCCTCGCGGCGAAGGAAGAGCGAGCACATGGCCATCGACGCCGCGCGCACGCGGTCGCCGAAGACCTGCCCCACGAACGCGTACCGCGAGCCGTCCGGATGGCGGCACAGGGCGTCGGTCACCGAGAAGGGACCGGCATCCGCGGGAAGCTGCGGATTGCGACCGCCCGGCGGCGCCGCGAGCGTCACGCGGTTGGCCACGCGCCGGCACAGCGTGAACGTGTCGAGGTCGTCGCCGAGCGCCGTCCATGACATGCCGCTCGTCTCGAACGCCGAGCGCACCGCCGTGTCGAAGGCCGTGAACGAGGCCGCATCGACCACGTCGTTGGCGCTCGTCCCGAGCGGCTGCTCGATCCACGCGATCGGCTGCCCTCGCCCGGCCGCAAGCGCCAGGGCCGCCACCCATGCCGGATCGGACGTCGACGCCGCCACGATGCCGGCGGGCACCAGTCCCACGGCGCGCATCGCGGCCACGGAGCCGGCCGACGGATCGCCGCCCCACGCCCGCGCCAGCGCACCGTCGACCGCCGAGCGCAGCGCCGCGGCATCGGCCGGTGCGGGCGTCCCGCCCGCGCGCCGCAGCACCTGCGACGGCTTGAAGGCGCGCACGAACCGCGGCGCGAACGACATGTCCTCGATCAGGACGGGCCAGCGCTCGCGCGGCGTCCAGCGCGCGACCTCCTCCAGGAACGCCGCCTCGTCGGGCACCAGCACCACCTGGTCCCGCACCGGGAGCTTCGACTCGACGTCAAGCGCACGCAGCCCCAGCCGCGTGAACCATGGCATGCGCGCGAGCGCCTCGGCCTGGTTGGCAGGCGCGGTCAGGGGCGGCGGCGACGCGGCTGCGCCCGGCGCCTGTGCGAGGAGCGGACCCACCATCGCAACGGCGGCAAGCGCGAGCATGCGTTCGATGATACGAACGCCCCGGTGCGTGGTTCAGCCGACGAGTGCGCGCCACGCCGCCGCGGCGACGAGCGCACCGACGCACGGTCCGATCACCGCGGCCCCGAGTCCCGCGAAGCTGCCCACGCCCCGGCCCGGCACCGGCAGCACCGCATGCGCCAGGCGGCCGCCGACCGCGCGCGCCGGGTGGAGCGCCGCGCCCGCGCCGCCCACGCCCAGCATGACCGCCGCGAACGTGGCGCCCGCGACGAGCGCCGCGGAGAGCGGATCCACGGCGGCAAGCGGCGTGGCGATGGTCGGGTTCAGGTCACCGGCGGCCGCGGGCTCGACGGTGCGGCCCGCAAGCAGGCGCAGCATGACGAGCGCGAACACCGCGCTGCCGGCTGCCTCGGCAAGGAACGTCGAGAGCGGCGCACGCACCGCGGGCGCGGGCACGAACGCCGCACGCACCGCGGCGTGGTCATCGGTGCGCGACCAGGACGGCAGGAACGAGAGCCAGGCAAGCACCGCACCCGCCGCCGCACCCAGGAACTGCCCGGCGACCGCCGCACCAAGCTGGGCGCCGTCGATCCGCCCGACCGACCACAAGGCAAGCGACACCGCGGGGTTGAGGTGCGATCCGCGCGACATCGAGGCCACCATGCCCGCCGCGACCGCCGCGCCCCATGCGGCGGCCAGCGCGCCCCAGCCCATGCCGCCGCCGATGGTGCGCGACAGCGACGCGTTGGCGCACGCGCAGCAGCCCACGAACACCAGGATCAGCGTCCCGGCGAATTCCCCTGCCAAGGTGCTCATCGCGCGCGAGTGTAGGCCCGCGCCCGCAGGCTCACATCGCGCTGCCGAGGCCCATCACGCGCCGCCACGTGCTCACCTGCCCCAGGTGCATCTGCACGTGGCCGATGCACAGGAAGGTGATCGCGCCGCCCTTCGTGGGGAACATCTCCTTGAAGCGCCCCTCGGCGGGGTTCTCCTCGGCGAACACCGAGTCGGGCGCGGTCTCGAGCGCCTTCGCGAGGGCGCGGTAGCCCGCCATGAAGTGCGACATGATCGCGTCCTTCGACGGGTAGTCGCCGGGCTGCGCCTCGACGCCGGCCTTGAAGCGGTCGTCCCAGCCGGCCGGGTTCGGCACGACCAGGTCGGCGCGCCCCAGCATGCCGAGCGCACGGTGCGGGTAGATCGCCAGGTGCCCCATGTAGAAGGCCGGGCACACCACGTCCTTCGCGGGGAAGTGCGCGAACTTCTCGGCGGGGATCGACGAGGTCAGCACCTCGGCGTAGCCGAGGCCCAGGTTCAGGCCGGAGAGGACGAAGCCGCCGTACACGGGCCGGCTCACCACGCGAAGTGCGCGAACGCCTTGTTGGCGTCGGCCATCCGGTGGGTGTTCTCCTTGGTGGTCACGGCCTTGCCCTCGTTCTTGGCCGCGTCCATCAGTTCCTTCGCCAGGCGCATGTGCATCGGGCGGCCGCGCTCCTCGCGGATCGCGTCGATGATCCAGCGGAAGGTCAGGCTCTGCTGCCGGCGGCGGTTCAGCTGCATCGGCACCTGGTAGTTGGCGCCGCCGACGCGCTTGGAGCGCACCTCGACGGCCGGGCGCACGTTGTCGCACGCCTTCTGGAACAGCTCGATCGCCGTCTTGGGCAGCGTCTCGCTCTTCTCCTTGTCCAGGCGGGACTGGATCTCGTCGAAGGCGCGGTACACGACGCGCGAGGCGGCACCCTTGTTGCCGCCGCGCATCATGCAGTTGATGAACTTGGACACCACCTTGTCCTGGTAGCGGGGGTCGGGCTTGAGCTGCGACTCGCTGGCGGTGAACTTCTTCGGCATGGCTTCCTCAGTCTCCTCGGTGTCGGTGCCGGATCACTTCTTCTTGGCGGCCGCGGCCGCCTTCTTCTTCACGCCGTACTGCGAACGGCCCTTCTTGCGGCCGTCGACGCCGAGGCAGTCGAGCGTGCCGCGGACGACGTGGTAGCGCACGCCCGGCAGGTCGCGCACGCGGCCGCCGCGCACGAGCACGATCGAGTGCTCCTGCAGGTTGTGGCCCTCGCCGCCGATGTAGGACGTCACTTCCTTGCCGTTGGAGAGCCGCACGCGCGCCACCTTGCGGAGCGCGGAGTTGGGCTTCTTCGGGGTGACGGTCTTCACCTGGAGGCACACGCCGCGCTTCTGCGGGCACGCGGCGAGGTCCTTGACCTTCGACTTCGCGCCGGGCGAGCGGCGGGGCTTGCGGACGAGCTGGTTGATCGTGGGCATGTGTTCGGATCCGTGACGATCCCCCCGGCTTGGGGGGAAGGGGCAAAAGATAGCCGAGCCCGCCATGCGCCGCAACCGCCACGGTGCATCGCGTCGCGCATTCCGCGCACGCACGAGTTATGCGACATCAGCGCCGCGGCGCGCGCATGCGATCGATCGCCGCGACCGCCAGGCGATCGCAGCGCTCGTTCTCCGGATGCTCGTCGTGCCCGCGGATCCAGCGCGGCTCGATGCGCACGCGCACGCGCTGGGCATCGAGCCGCTCCCACCGGTCACGGTTCATCACCGGGCTCTTGTCCGCCTTGCGCCAGCCGCGGCGCTTCCATCCGTCGAGCCAGTCGCGCAGGCCCTTCACGCAGTACTCGCTGTCGGTGACGAGCACCACGTGCCCGTCGTCGGGCACGCGCGCGAGCCCCTCGAGCACCGCGGTCAGCTCCATGCGGTTGTTGGTGGTCGCGGAGTCTCCGCCGCTGCCGACCGTCTCCCCGTCGATCCCCTCGCCGCGAAGGATGTAGCCCCATCCCCCGGGACCGGGATTGCCCGAGCATGCACCGTCGGTGAAGAGTTCGAATCGCGCCATGGCCGGAGAGTCGCAACATTACCGGATGCACGCACCGGCCGACGCCGCCGGCTGCGCGGATCGCCCGAGTCCTTGCGCCATCCGCGCGGATTCGGCTAGCATCGTCCCCCCACCATGCTTCCCGCATTCCGATCCTCCCCCGGCCGAACCCGCCGCCGCCGCGCCCACCACGCGCTGAAGACCGCCCACACGGTGTCGTGCCCCAACTGCGGCGCCGCCCGGCGCCCGCACGCGGCATGCCGTGAGTGCGGATACGTGCGCCCGGGGCTCCAGCTGAAGGTCGCCCAGCCCGAGGCGTGAGCCCGGCGCCGGCGTCCCGATCCCAGGCCATGCGCATCGGCGTCGACATCATGGGGGGCGACAACGCCCCCGAGCAGATCCTCAAGGGCTGCATGCAGGCGGTCCCGATGCTCGACCAGTCGGACCGGCTGGTGCTCATCGGCGACCAGGAAGTTGCCCGGGACATGCTCGGCGAGCGCGGGATGCTCCACGACCCGCGCATCGAGATCGTCGCCACGACCGAGGTCATCGGGATGGACGAGCCTCCGGTGGAGGCGATGAAGGCGAAGAAGAACTCGTCCATCGTGGTGATGAACCAGATGGCGTCGCCGCGCGCGGAGAACCGCCTCGATGTGGTGATCAGCGCCGGCAACACCGGTGCGTGCGTCGCCGCCAGCCAGTACTTCATGCGCCGCCTCCCCGGCGTGGTGCGCCCGGGCATCTGCGTCACGGTGCCCACCTTCAGCGGACCGATCGTCCTGATCGACGTCGGCGCCAACATCGAGCCCAAGCCCAGCCACCTCGCGCAGTACGGCGTGATGGGCGACGTCTACGCGCGCGAGATCCTGGGCAACCCGCACCCGCGGGTGGCGCTGATGAACGTCGGCGGCGAGGAGCAGAAGGGCACGGACCTGATGCGCAGCGCGCGCGACATGATCCGGCAGTTCGAGGACCTGAACTTCTCCGGGTTCGTCGAGGGCCGCGGCGTGTTCGACGGCGAGGCCGACGTGGTCATCACCGACGGCGTGGTGGGCAACGTGATGCTCAAGCTCGCCGAGGGCCTCTCCAGCGGCATCTTCAAGGCGCTCGCCCACCAGGTGCTCGAGTCCGACCCGGACCTCGTGCTGCGCCTCGAGGGCGTGATCAAGAGCCTGTACGCGAAGTACGACTACCACGAGTACGGCGGCGCGCCCCTCCTGGGCGTGAACGGCGTCTCCCTCATCAGCCACGGGTCGAGCAAGGACCGCACGATCAAGAACGCCATCCTGCGGGGCAAGGCGTTCGCCAACGCGCGCATCAACGAGAAGATCGTCGCGCGCCTGGCCACCGTGAAGATGGAGCAGGTCGAGGCATGACCGCCCCGTTCGGGCGCGGCACGCGCATCGCCGGGACGGGCCGCTCGGTGCCCGCCGAGGTCCTGACCAACGCCGACCTGGAGAAGATCGTCGACACGAGCGACGAGTGGATCGTCCAGCGCACCGGGATCCGCGCGCGACACCGCGCCGCCGAGGCCGACACCGTCTTCTCGCTCGGCCGCGACGCGCTCCTCAAGGCGCTCGAGCGCGCCGGCGTGCGCGCCGACGAACTCGACATGATCATCGTGGCGACGGTGAGCGGCGAGATGCTCTGCCCCTCGACCGCCTCGCGCATCTCCGAGGCCGTGGGCGCCAAGGAGGCCGCGGTCTTCGACCTCGCGGCCGCCTGCAGCGGGTTCCTCTACGGGCTCAACCTCGCGGACACCATGATCCGCTGCGGCCGCGCCGAGCGGATCGCCATCGTCGGCGTCGAGGTGCTCACGCGCCTCGTGGACTGGAACGACCGCACCGTGTCGATCATCTTCGGCGACGGCGCCGGCGCCGCGGTGGTGGTGGCCGACCCGGACCCGCGCAAGGGCTGCGTGCACCAGACCATGCACGGCGACGGCCGCATGTGGCGCACGCTGTACCACCCCAAGTGCGACCGCGACGTGCCCGCCGGCGACGAGGCAAACCCGATCCGCCTGGGCCACCTGCGCATGCACGGGCGCGAGATCTACAAGTTCGCGGTGACGCGCTTCCAGGAGGCGATCCAGGACGCGCTCGACCGCACCGGGCTGAAGGTCGGCGACGTGCAGCAGTACATCTGCCACCAGTCGAACCAGCGCATCATCGAGAGCGCCGTGGAGAAGCTGAAGCTGCCCCCCGAGCGCGTGTACGTGAACATCGACCGCTACGGCAACACGAGCGCCGCCAGCATCCCGATCTGCCTCGACGAGCTGTACGAGGCCGGCCGGATCGCGCCCGGCAAGCCCATCATCCTCGTCGCCTTCGGCGCGGGCGTGACGTGGGCCTCGTGCGTCTGGAACCCCTGAATCCCCGCGCGCCGTCGCGGGCCACCACCGAGGAGCGCATCCGCACATGAGCAACGCAACCGTCTTCCTCTGCCCGGGACAGGGCGCGCAGGCCGTCGGCATGGGCAAGGCCTGGGCCGAGTCGAGCGCCGCCGCGGCATCGATCTTCCGCACCGCCGACGAGGTGGCATCGGTCGGCAGCCGCCGGCTCAGCGACCTCTGCTTCGCGGGCCCGCAGGAGGACCTCAACCGCACCGACGCCAGCCAGCCCGCGCTCTTCACCTGCGGCATCGCGTCGCACGCGGCGCTCCTCGAGCGCCATCCCGGCATCGAGACCTTCGCGGCCAACGGCCTCTCGCTCGGCGAGTACACGGCCCTCTGCATCGCGGGCGCCTTCGGCTTCGACGACGGGCTGCGACTCGTGGCCACGCGCGGCCGGCTGATGCAGCAAGCCGCCGAGGCCTCGCGCAGCGGCATGGTGGCCCTGATCGGCGCCGACGAGGCGCAGGCGAACGAGCTGTGCGCGGCGGCGGCCGGCGGCGAGGTGCTCGTCCCCGCGAACTTCAACGCTCCCGGGCAGATCGTGGTGTCCGGCAGCGCCGGCGCCTGCGACCGCGCGGTCGAGGTGGCCGGGAAGATGGGCCTCCGGGCCTCGCGGCTCGCGGTCGCGGGCGCCTTCCACAGCCCGCTCATGGCCCCGGCGGCCGAGGGCATGGCCCGCGCGCTCGAGCACGTGGAGCTCCGTCCCCTCCAGGTCGACGTCTGGAGCAACGTGACCGGCCAGCGCCACCGCCGCGACGACCCGGCCACCCTGAAGAGGCTCCTCGTGGAGCAGATCGTGTCCCCGGTACGATGGAGCCAGTCCTGCGCCGACCTGATCTCGGCGGCGAAGGCGGCGGGCGGCGCGTCGTTCCATGAACTCGCGCCCAACACCGTCCTCAAGGGACTGATGCGCAGAATCGACCGCGCCGTCGAGGTGACCACCCATGACGAACCACAGCGAGACCCCGCAGCCCAGCCGTCGGCCTGACGCGTTCCGCGCCGCCGGACGCGCCCTTGCCGCGATCGGCCTGATCGCCGCCATCGCCGCCGCGCCGCTTGCCGGCTGCGGACCGGGCGAGGAGGAGAAGCAGGTCGAGGCGCCGCCGCCGCCACCGCCGCCGCCACCGCCGCCGCCGCCGCCGGTGACGCCGATCGCCGAGCTCATGAAGGAGCTCGGCATCAGCCCCAAGGTGCGGCTCGCCGAGGACAAGGCACCCGCCACCAATCCCGAGCGCGTCGCGCTCCTCAAGTTCTTCGACGCCTTCGCCAAGGCGCAGCCCGACGGCCTGAAGGCCGCGCTCGCCCCCGAGGACGCCGTGGTGCTCGCCGCGATGACCAAGGGCGATGGCTTCGCGAAGGCGTGCGCCCCCGTGTCGCGCATCGACCTGAACACCGGCAGTAACGGCGGCAAGAGCTATGTCATGGCCGTCTACCGCGCCGGCGGCAGGATCGAGGCGCAGCTCTGGTCCTTCCAGGTGGAGGGCGAGGACCGCACCATCACGAAGCAGGTCTTCGCCAGCTACGTGCAGCCCGTCGACGTCATGGGCAAGATCAGCGGCTCGAACCTCATCGCCGACTGGATCAAGCTCGTCGACGCCGAGCGGCAGCTCGCCAACGAGCCCGACCAGGCGCTGAAGCCCACCGCGCGCGTCCAGGAAACCGAGAAGGACGGCGGCGAGGGCGGCGGCTCCGAGGAGCCGTCGGGCCCGATCGGCGCCCCCCCGATGCGCAACAAGCCCCCGCCGGGCGGCATCGAGCCCCCGGGCCGCCGGCCCGGCAAGTGAACTGACCGCTCCAACGAGCAAGGACGATCCATGGAGAAGCGCGTCGCCCTCGTCACGGGTGCGAGCCGAGGCATCGGCCGTGCCATCGCCCACCGGCTCGCGAAGGACGGCCGCCACGTCGTGGCCGTCGCCCGCAACGCCGCGCAGCTCGAGTCGCTCGCGGCGGAGATCGCCGCCGCCGGCGGCAGCTGCGAGGCGCGCACATGCGACCTCGCCGACGGCCCGGCCGTGCAGCGGCTCGTCGAGGAGGTCGCCGAGAAGCACGGCCGCCTCGACATCCTGGTGAACAACGCCGGCATCACCAAGGACGGGCTCCTCATGCGGATGTCCGACGCCGACTTCGACGACGTCCTGAACGTCAACCTGCGCTCGGTGTTCATCGCCTGCCGCGCCGCCGCGCGCCCGATGCTGCGCGGCAAGTTCGGCCGCGTGGTCAACATCGGCAGCGTCAGCGGCGTCGAGGGCAACAAGGGCCAGGCCAACTACGCGGCCGCCAAGGCGGGCCTCATCGGCCTCACCAAGAGCGTCGCCAAGGAACTGGGCTCCAAGGGCGTCACGGCCAACGTGGTCGCCCCGGGCTTCGTCGAGACCGACATGACCGCCTTCCTGGGCCCCGACGACAAGAAGAAGGTCAGCGAGCACATCACCGTGGGGCGCCTGGGCGTCCCCGAGGACATCGCCGCGGCGGTGGGCTACCTGACGGCCGACGATGCCGGCTACATCACCGGGCAGGTCCTGGTGGTGGACGGCGGCCTGCCCATGTGACCCCCCTTCCCCCCCGGCGGGCCGATTTGGGGTATCCTCCCGCCCTCACCCAAGGGGCCGGAAACCTCCGGCCGCCGCATCCCTCCCAAGGAGAGAGCCGTGACCAAGGACGAGATCGAACCGCAGGTGATCGCGGTGGTGGCCGAGAAGCTCTCGGCCGACAGGGACAAGATCAACCGCAACACGAACTTCACCAGCGATCTCAACGCTGACAGCCTGGACCTGGTGGAACTGGTCATGGAGCTCGAGGAGCGCTTCGACATCCAGATCCCCGACGACCAGACCTCCAAGATCCTGACCGTCGGCAACGCCGTGGACTTCATCCACGAGCAGATGACGGCCAAGGGCCAGAAGTGACCCCGGCCGCGGGCCGCTGAACCAAGGCGCCCCGGCCCTGCGCCGGGGCGCGTCCTTCTCGCGAGCGCGTTCCCCTCCCGACCCATGCGGACGATCACCCTCCGTCGCGTCGTCGTCACCGGCCTCGGTGCCGTCACCGACGCGGGCAACACGGTGCCCGAGTTCTGGAATTCCCTCGTCGAGGGTCGCTCCGGCATCGGCCCGATCACGTCGTTCACCCCGACCCCGGAGTGGAGCGTCACCTTCGCGGGCCAGGTGCGCAACCTCGAGCCCGAGAAGCGGATCGACCCCAAGTCGATCTCGCGCATGGACCGCTTCTGCGTGTTCGGCATGTGCGCCGCCGAGGAGGCCGTCGCCGACAGCGGCATGGACTTCTCCACGGGCGACCCGTACCGCTTCGGCGTGGCGATCGGCTCGGGGATCGGCGGCATCGACACCATCGAGACCAGCCTCCAGAAGCTCTTCGACCGGGGCCCGCGCTCGGTGAGCCCGTTCGTGGTGCCGAAGCTGATGGTGAACGCCCTCGCCGGGAACGTCAGCATCCGCTTCGGCCTGAAGGGCCCGAACATCGCCTGCGCCACCGCGTGCGCCACCGGCAGCCACGCGATCGGCGCCGCCTACCACATGATCCAGCGCGGCGACGCCGACGTGATCGTCGCGGGCGGCAGCGAGGGCGCGGTGACGCGCCTGTGCGTCGGCAGCTTCGCGGCGATGAAGGCCCTGAGCACGCGCAACGACGCGCCCGAGAAGGCGAGCCGGCCGTTCGACCGCGACCGCGACGGCTTCGTGCTCGCCGAGGGCGCGGGCATCGTGGTGCTCGAGGAGCTCGAGCACGCGAAGCGCCGCGGCGCGCGCATCTACGCCGAGCTCACGGGCTTCGGCGTCACCGGCGACGCCTCGCACATCGCGGCGCCCGACGACCAGGGCCGCGGCGCGCAGAAGGCGATGGAGATCGCCATCCGCGACGCCCAGCTCGATGCATCGGCCATCGGCTACATCAACGCGCACGGCACCAGCACCCCGCTCGGCGACAAGGCCGAGGTGGTGGCCGTGAAGTCGCTCTTCGGCGCGCACGCGCAGAAGCTCGCCATGTCGAGCACCAAGAGCGTGACCGGGCACTGCCTCGGAGGCGCCGGCGCCATCGAGGCGGTGGCCACGGTGAAGGCGATCGTCGAGGGCGTCCTGCCCCCGACCATCAACCTCGACAGCCCGGACGACGGCTTCGACCTGAACTTCGTGGCCAACACGGCCCAGGAGCGCACGGTCGACCACGCCATCAACAACTCCTTCGGCTTCGGCGGCCACAACACCTCCATGGTGCTGAGCCGCTTCCGGGGCTGAATCCCGGCGGGCCGCCCCGGCGAACCCGGGTTCGTCACGGCCCATGGACCCACGCGC
>JBJTJU010000308.1:0-2747 GCA_046096165.1 Phycisphaerales bacterium
GTCGGTGCTGCGCGACGCAAGCCACGGCGCCTGGGTCGACGGCCGGCCGATCGGGATCGAGCGCACCGCAACGCTCGTGCACCCGTACCTCGAGGCTGCGTGCTCCCGCACCGAGGACGGCCGGCTGCTGCACCTGCAGCTCTCGACCGTTGCCGGGCTCGCCTCGATCCTGAACTGACCCACCCGGGAGACCATCGCCAGGGAAGGCAGCATGCACGCGTCGCTCGTCCGACTGTTCCTGGTCCATCCGCTCGCTCGGTGGGCCGCCGCGCTCGCGGTGGCGCTGCCGTGGCTGGCGTGGGCGCCGCCTGCCGAGGGCGCCCACGCCGGCACGCCGCCGACGGGCGAGCTTGCGCCGGTCGCCGCCGCGCTTGCGGATGCGGGGATCGACTTCACGGTGGATGACACGGATGATGAGCTGCTGCTGGTTGGGCGCCCCACCGAGCTCTTCGAGGACGACGACGGCGCCAACTACCTGGTGATGGCGATCTCCATCGAACGGCAGGGGGCCGTGCGCTGGCTGAAGGTGGAGGCCCCGGCGGTCTTCAACCTGGATGCCGAGGAACACGCCTCCGCCGCCATGCGCGCGCTCCTGACGGCGCCGTCACGCATGCGGTCGCGCGCCGGCTTCTCCTACGACGACCGCACCGGGACCGTGTCGCTGCTCCACGAGGTGCCGCTTGAGGGTGAGTCGCTGCCCTCGGACCTGCTGGCGGCGATCATCGACGACATGGTCTCCGCCGCGGATGCGGCGCAGGGGGTCGTCCGCCGCACCCTCCGGACCGGCGTGGTCGGCTGGCCGACGTACGAGCACGGGCCGGAGGAAGGGCAGGGGTCGTTCCGGATCCCCGGCGAGCCCGGGCGGAAGGACGTGGTCGTCAAGTGGGCCGTCCACGAAGACCCGGTGGTCCACGCCTCGACCATCATCAGCGCAGGGCAGTTCATCCGCTCGTACCTGGAGGCGTCCGAGGACGGACGCGAACGGATCATCCGCGAGTGCCTCGGCGAGCTCGGGGAACCGGCCACGAAGTTCGGCAACCGCAAGTTCAAGAACGGCATGGCCCGCCTCGGGACGTCGTACCCGCCCTTCGCGGTGCGCTTCTTCGGCAGCCCCGGGCGCACGGTCGCCGTCACCGTCACGGTGCCGGGCCTCCTGCGCGTTCCCGCGACCGTGACGGGGCTCCTGGACGAGTTCGGGTACGTCGACCTTCGGCCCATGCCCGAGTGGGACATGGACGCCGTGCGCTCGCTCGAGGATGCACGCGACTTCGCGGTGAGCCTCGAGCTGAAGTGCGGCGACGAGGTGCAGCGGGCGACGTCCTCGATCCGCGTCCTGCCGGCGGGGGTCAGCGACCTGCGCCTGCCGGCGGAGATTCCCGTCGCGGCCATGGTCGACGAGACGCACCCGTGGATTGCCGACCTGGTCCGCGAGGCCTCCGACGTGGGCGTGGCCACGTCGATCTCGAACGGCCGGATCGAGTCCCTGCGCGCGGTGATCCCCGACATCCTCGCGGTGTGGACCGCGCTCCGCAACCGCGACATCCGCTTCTCGAGCATCGGGCATGCCTCGGAGGAGGAGTCGCGGAGCCAGCGGGTCCGGCGCGTGCACGAGACCATCCGCGACCGCGGCGCCAACTGCGCCGACAGCACCGTGCTCCTGGCGAGCATCCTGCGCGCGCTGGGCCACAACGTGCACCTGGCGGGAACCAAGGACCACGCGCTGCTCGGCATCTACTTCGAGAAGAACGATCCCAGCCCGTGGCTCTTCATCGAGACCACGGTCCTCACGCAGACCGCGCCGATCGTGGAGTGCACGTACCTCGACTGGATCGAGGGGTCGATCCCGGAGCGCTTCCGCGGCGAGGCATGGAAGAGCTTCGAGCACGCATGCGAGGCCGGCGCCGACTACGTGAACCAGCACATGGAGATCGGCGACATCTCGTTCGCGTCGATCCAGTCGCTCCGCAGCCTGGGGGTGCGTTCGGTGACCACCCGGAAGGCGTCGGTCGGCGCGATTCCCCCCCCGCCGGACGCCGGCGTCGTCGAGGCGTGGCGCCGTGACGTCGACCAGCGCTTCCGTGCGCTCGCGGAGGAGGCGTTCGACCCGTGGATGTCGCACCTGCCGGCGCAGCCCGTGCAGGGCTACCGCTCGATCGATGCGATCGAGGCGGACCTCCGCGCGATCAACCGGGAGCCGGAGGCGTTTGCGCGGATTCTGGAGTCGGTCGACGGGGAGACGCCCGAGTGCGGGGCGCTCCGCGTGCTCGGCCGCGTCTACCGCGCGCTCTCGGACGCCGAGCGGGTGCTGGTCGAGCGGCTGGAGGACGTCAGCCTCCGAGACCCCACCATCCACGGCTTGCCGGCGGGGGAGCTGCGTCCCTCCCGCAGCCTCACCGAGGCGGGGGCCATGCGCCTCACGGTGATCGGGGTGATGGGCAATCCGGCGCTTCATCTGCCGCTGGTCGGCACGCCCACGGACGGCGGCACGGGCCCGGGGGCCACGGTCCGCATCGACGGCGAGCGCCTGTGCCGCTACCAGGGCGAGTTCGTGGGCCGCGAGCTGGCGCTGCTGCGCGAGGTGTCGCGCGGGATGACGTGGTCGGAGGACGAGCTGGCCACGGTGCGCGCGTGCGCGCTGGCGGCGGCGGCGGACCCGACGGTGCGGACCGTGGCGGAGTTCCGAAATCGCGTGGTGCGCGGAACCCGTTGCTTCACCCCGAAGGGCGATACTCAACCCATCGACAGCT
>JBJTJU010000309.1:0-3630 GCA_046096165.1 Phycisphaerales bacterium
GAGGAGCCGGCCCTCGCGCTCGAAGCGACGCCGTACGCCCTCGTCCTGCTGCGTGCGCAGGAGCACCTTGATCGCCACGCGCTCGCCGGAGGCGGCGTCGGTCCCGAGGTAGACGCGGCCCATGCCGCCGGACCCCAGGATGCGTTCGATGCGGACGCCGCCGAACTCGCGGCCGAGCAGCGGATCGAGCCGCCGCGACGCCTCGCGGGCGCCGGAGGCCGCGTTGTCGCCGTCGCCGGGCTTCCATGCGACCGTCGGGTCAGCGTCCATGCGCAGCCGAGTGTACGAACGCACCGTGCGGATTCCGGGTGGACGACCGGGTTATCCGGACGGCGCGGGTGCGCCGCGGCCCCGGCACCGGTGCCGCGCCCGGAAGTGTGAGGATCGCACGCCCGCCCTGCCGAAAACCTCCGCATGCCCCGACCTGCCCTGTTCGCGATCATGGCCGCCGCCGTCTACCTGCTCCTGCGCGGGGCGGGCATCGTCAACGACGGCACGTTCGTGGTCTGGGTGCAGGCCGCGCTCTTCGGCATCTTCCTGGTGGGCTGCGCCATGAGCGTCAAGGCGCAGAACGCGCTGTGGGCGGCGATCTTCGCCGCGCTCGCGATCGGCTGGAACCCGTGGGTGAAGCTCAACGCCTGGCACCAGCCGGTGCCGTGGGACAAGTGGGCGACCGCGATGAGCCTCCTCTGCGGCGCCACCGCGGGCGCGTTCGTCGTGCGCTACTGGGGCCGCAACGAGACGGCCTGAAGCGCGGCCGCGCAGGCATCGACGAGCACCGGTTCCTCGGGGAGGTTGTGCTTGCCGTAGGCATCGCGCGGCGGCACGATCGTGCATCCGACGGACGCGAGCGTCCGCAGGTTCGAGACCAGGATCGACGTGTGCATCGACCCATGCATGGTGGGTGCCAGCACGACCGCGGCATGGCCGCGCTCCATGCGCCCGATCGCCGAGGCGAGCGTCGCGGTGACCGGCGTGTCGGCGATGCCGTGCGCACACTTGCCGATCACGCTGTAGGTGGCGGGGGCCACCAGGTACAGGTCAAAGGGCGCCGAATCCGAGAGATGCTCGGCGTCGGCGGTGAGGTCGACCACCACCGGCCGGTCGCACGCCCAGGCGAGCGCCTCGCGCGCCACGTAGCGGAGCGCCTCGGTGGTGGCGAAGGCGGTCACCGTCGCGCCCTGCCGCCGCAGCGCGCGCGCCAGGATCGGCGCCCGGAACGCCGCGATGCCGCCCGTCACCAGGAGCGCCACGCGCACGCCCTCGAGGCGGTCGCCGTCGCGGGGCACCTCGTGGTCGCCGAGGTCGCTCGGGGTCGGGGGCGGGAAGTCGAACGCGTCGCCGTGCACTGCGGGACCGATCGTACCGAACGAACCACCGATATCCTCCGCCCCTCGTGAGCGGCACGGCAAGCGACGAGCATCCAGACGGCGGCTCCTGGCTGCGCCGGCACTGGGACCTCGCCGAACCGGCGATCGCGGGCGCGGCGCTGCTGGCCGCCTGGCTCTGCGAGCGTGCCGGGCTCCCGGCGTGGCAATGGGGCGCGCTCTACGCGGCGAGCTACGCGGTGGCCGGGCACGCTGCGCTCCTGGAGGGCCTGCGCGCGGCGCTGCGGCTGCGGCTCGACGTCGACTTCCTGATGGCCGTGGCCGCGATCGGTGCGGCGGCGATCGGCGGGTACGCCGAGGGTGCGATGCTCCTGGTGCTCTTCTCGCTCGGGCATGGGCTCGAGCACTATGCGATGGGCCAGGCGCGCAAGGCGATCCGCGCCCTCGGCCGCCTGACGCCGACGTCCGCCTGGGTGCGCCGCGGCGAGCGCTTCGAGGAGGTGCCGGTGGGCATCGTCGCCGTGGGCGACATCGTGCGCGTGCGCCCCGGCGAGCGCGTGCCGATGGACGGCACCGTGGTCGCCGGCAGCGGTGCCATCGACCAGAGCCCGATCACGGGCGAGAGCGTGCCGGTCGAGAAGGCGCCGGGCGACGATGCCTTCGCGGGCACGCTCAACGGCGACGGACTGCTCGAGGTGCGCGTCGGACGGCTGGCCGCCGACAGCACCGTCTCGCGGATGATCCGCCTCGTCGAGGAAGCACAGGGGCAGAAGTCGACCACGCAGCGCTACGCCGAGCGATTCACGCGCGTCTACGTGCCATGCGTGGTGGGAGCCACCGTCCTGATGTGGACCGTGCCGCCCGCCTTCGGGTGGCTGCCGTGGCAGGAGGCGTTCCTGCGCGCGATGACGCTCCTCGTCGGCGCCTCGCCGTGCGCACTGGCGATCAGCACGCCGGCCGCGGTGCTGGCGGGCGTCGCGCGCGCCGCGCGCGCGGGCATCCTGATCAAGGGCGGCGCGCACCTGGAGACGCTCGGCGCGATCCGCGCCTTCGCGATGGACAAGACTGGCACGCTCACCGTGGGCCGACCGGCGGTGCGAGAGGTGGTTGCCCTCGGCGGACATGCGGAGTCCGACGTTCTCGCGCTCGCCGCCGCGCTCGAGGAGCACTCGACGCACCCGCTGGCGCACGCGGTGGTCGCCGCGGCACGCGCGCGCGGGGTGGCGTTCGATCGCGCCTCCGACGCACAGGCGATCCGCGGCAAGGGAATGTCCGGGACGGTCGGTGGGTGCGACGTCCGGCTCGGCGCGCTCCGCCTCTTCGACGGACGGGACGGCGCGCCGCGCGCGACACCCGAGGCCGAGGCCGCGGTGCACCGCCTCGAGTCCCACGCGTGCACCGCGATGCTCGTCAGCCGCGACGGCGCGTTCGTCGGCGCGGTCGGACTGATCGACGGCCCGCGGCCCGAGGCGAAGGCGGCGATCTCGGCACTGCACGCACTCGGCGTGCGGCCCATCGTGATGCTCACCGGCGACAACCAGGCGGTGGGCGACGCGGTGGGCGGGCTCGTCGGCGTCGACGAGGTCCGCGCGACCCTGATGCCCGAGATGAAGATCGAGGCCGTGCGCGGCCTGCTCGGCTCGCACGGCTCGGTCGCGATGGTGGGCGACGGCGTGAACGACGCCCCCGCACTCGCCGCGGCCACCGTGGGCATCGCGATGGGCAAGTCCGGCACCGACGTGGCGCTCGAGGCCGCGGACGTCGCGCTGATGTCCGATGACCTGATGCGGCTGCCCTTCGCGGTGGGCATCAGCCGCGCCTCGCGCGCGATCGTCCGGCAGAACGTGACGATCTCGATGGGGATGGTGTTCATCCTCATCCCGCTTGCCGTCGCGGGGGCGATCCCGGTGTGGCTTGCCGTCATCATGCACGAGGGCTCGACCGTCGCGGTGGTCCTCAACAGCCTGCGGCTGCTCGGCTACCGCGCGGCGGGTGCACCGGGGCGCGCGCCCCGGGTGCCGCCCGGGTAACGCGGGGCGCGGTAGCCGGTCGCGCGCGACAGGTCGCCGCTCGCAGAGTCGTTGGAGAACTGGGACCACCACCCGGCGCTCCCGCGCTGGGCGGCGCTTGCGCGCGTTCGTCGGCGGACCGGCGGTCGGCGAGCCGCGCCGCCCGTTCCGCCTGCTCCCGGTCCTCGCGGGTCTGGACCGCCCGCGCCTCTTCGAGCGCGCGTATCTTCGGCTCTCGCTGCGCGTCGCGCCAGGCTGAATCGTCGGCCGCGGCGCGCTGCATCGCGTCTTCC
>JBJTJU010000310.1:0-2134 GCA_046096165.1 Phycisphaerales bacterium
GCGCCGAGCACGGCGTTCGAGGCGATGGCCGCGGACGTATCGCGGCTGGCGACGTAGGCGAGCGTCGAGGTGCCCACCACCATCATGGCGAAGAGCGCCATGAGGAGCGCGGCGCCGCGGCGCACCGGGCGGCGACGGCGGCTGCGGACGGTCACTGGCAGCCCCCATGGCGCTGCAGCGCCGAGAGGACCCCGCCGAAGAGGAGTTCCGCGCCGCCGTTGCCGGCATCGAGCTCGACGCGCAGCCACAGCCGGCGGTCCGAGCACGGGTCGAACCCGTCGGCGACGAACTCCGCGTCCTGGACGCCCTCCAGCACCACCGAGCGTTCCAGCGCGCCGGCGGCGGCGAGGGTGGCGCGGAGCGCCGGCCAGTCGGTCGAGAGGCTGCATGCCGTGCGGTCGCTGCGGTTCGCGGTGCGCTGCATCACCAGGCACCCCGTGGCGCGGTCGAAGACGTACCAGCGCAGCTCGTTGCGGTCGATGCGGTCGAAGTCGGTGGCGTTCGAGGCGGTGCCGTCGAAGGCCTCGGCCGGCAGCCAGAGGAGCGCCTCGTCGCCGGCATGGTGCAGGATCATGCGCGCACGGAAGAGGTGGTCGGCGATGCGGGCCTGGACCCGCGCCACGCGCGCGGTCTCGAGCGATGCCTCCGCCTGGCCGTCGAGCCCCACGCGGATGGCGGACGCCGTGGTCACCACGGCGGCGGCGACGATCGACGTGACGGCCAGCGCCGCGAGCAGTTCGACGATGGTGAGGCCGCGCCGGGAACCGGTGGTGCGCCGAGTCACGTCTGCGGGTCCTTGCCGCGGAAGCGGACCAGCCGGGCGAGCGCGGCACCGTCGGCACCACGCACTTCGACGGAGATGCGGCGGCCCTCCAGCACGAAGTTGTTCAGCTGCGGGAACGAGCGGTTCTCGCTCTCCACCATGGTCACGACCGTGAACCCGGACGCCGCCGCCGGCAGCGGCACGCGCGTCCCGCTTCCCGGCACCGGGGGCGAGCGCAGAGATGCGCCGGTGACCGTGCCTGCGAGCGACGCCATGTCGGCGAACGGCTGCTCGAGCACCTCGCTCATTCGCAGCTCCGCCACCTGCGTGGCAAGCACCGCGCGGCGGTTGTCCTCCTCGACGGCGATGCCCACCGCCACCGAGGTGGAGGCGGCGAGCGCCACCATCGCCACGATGACCGAGGCGACGAGCGCCTCGATCAACGTGAATGCCGCGCACGGGGTGCGGACGAGGCGGCGCAGACGGAACATGTCCGGTTCGGAACCCATCGTTGCAGGAGCAACCATCGGATTGCCATGGGCGCTCCACAAGCGATGTGCGGCATTTCGGACCCGGCCGCCGTTATGGGCCCGGCATTTTGTGATCGAAATCCGCCCGATTGCTTCAGTCGCGCATCGCCAATTCCGACAGTCACTTCCGGCAGGTCGGGCACGTGCCCGGCCGACGACTGGGCCAGGACAGCCCGACCCGCCACGCACTCAACCCGCAACGCAAGGAGTCCCGACCATGAGCAACGGCAACAACAACGGCAGCAAGGGCACGACCACCACCACCACGACGTGGAACGGCACCAAGCCCAACACCACGTGGGGCGGCAACAAGAACAACGGCAAGAAGTCCGGCTTCCGCAAGGGCTTCACGCTGATCGAGATCCTGATCGTCGTCGTCATCCTGGGCGTGCTCGCGGCGCTCGTGGTGCCCTCGGTGACCGGCGCGCTCGACGACGCCAACATCGAGGCCGCCGAGGCCCGCGGCGGGCAGATCACCACCATGGTGACCCGCCTCAACCAGTTCCAGCCCGGTGGTGCGTCGATCACGCTGACCGACGGCACGATCTACACGTCGACCGACCTCGCGCCGCTGGTGACCGCCGGCTACTGCTCGGCCGACGACCTGGTGAACCAGGTGAACTCGGGCAATGGCTGGGTCTGGACAGCCAGCACCCGCCGCTTCACGCCGGAGAACTGAGCGGCGACGCTCCCCTGCGCCACGCAGGCCGCAGGGCACGAAATCCGGTGGCGCCGGCGGTAGGGCCGGCGCCCCCTTTCCGACGGACGGGCTGTAGGAGGCCCTGAGGTTCGGTGCCAAGGCCCTCCATCGCGCCGCCGCCGGGCTGTGCGGACGCGGCCC
>JBJTJU010000311.1:0-2530 GCA_046096165.1 Phycisphaerales bacterium
ACCTCGGGTTCCGGGGTCTTCAGCACCAGGGGCTCGGCATGGAGCACGGAGAGCACCACGTCCTTCACGATCGCGGGCGGTGCGTCGTAGCTCACGCCCACCTGGATCGACTGGCGCAGCCGCGGGCTTGGCTGGTCCAGGTTCATGAAGTCCTTCTGCAGGACGGCGCTGTTGGGCAGCACCAGCAGCTCGCCGTCGCGCATCAGGATGCGCGTGGTCCCGAGCGTGCTGTCCCACACCGTGCCGATCGGGCCCCGGTGACCCAGCTGCACGATGTCTCCCTTGCGAAGGACGCGCGAGGTCTGCAGTGCGTAGCCCGCGAACACGTTGCCGAGCGTCGACTGCAGCGCCAGGCCCACGATGAAGACGGAGGCGCCGCCCACCGACAGGACGAGCGTGCGCACCGGAAGCGTCGCGGCGAAGTGCACCTGGTAGACGATGACGACGGCCGCCAGGATGGTGCCGAGCCAGAGCGCGGTGTGCTGCACACGCAGCATGGGCTCGCGTCCGGCGGCGACGAGCGCCGTGTCCGCGAGCCGCCCGATCAGCGCGCCCAGCGCCGACGCCACTGCCAGTTCGGCGAGCGTGCGAAGCACCGGGATCTCGACGACGTAGGTCGTGTCGCCCGACGGCCGTGCAACCGTGATCGGGATCTCGGCGTCGATCCCGAGCCATGCCACGAGTCCCGCGGCGACGGCCACCAGGAGCGACAGCCCGTAGACCATCCGCGGCGCGGATCGGTCGCGGACCGCCGCCACCCCGACCAGCGCCACGTAGCCGAAGGCCAGCACCGCGAGGGCGTCGACCACGGGCGATTGGGCGAGGAAGGGGGACGTGGTCAGCGCCATGAAGGGGGGTCACGATAGCGGCCGCCCCTGCGCCCCCGGCATGCGACCGGGCGCGGCGAACCCGGCGGTGTTTCGGACGTATGGCTCTCCGGAATTGCCTTGTTCAGGTCCGGTTCGCCCCGGTACCTTCGCATGCTCCCGGAGACACGAAATCCATGAAGCGCATCCCCACCGGTGTCGGTCTCTGCGTCCTTGGCCTCGGCATCGCCGCGTGGCCGGTGATCGACCGGCTCGTGCCGCAGGCCAACGCGGTGGGGCTTGGGTCCGCGGCCTCCTGGGCCATCGCGTCGGCCGTCGCCGCGCAGAACGTGCCGGCCCGCTGCACGGCAGACATCAACGGCGACGGCGTGGTCGACGGCGATGACCTCGGCGCGCTCCTCGGGGCCTGGGGCCCGTGCGCCACGGTCATCGCGCCGCCGTGGGCCTCGGTGGTCGAGGCCCAGCCGAATGCCGCCGTCGTG
Source organism: Phycisphaerales bacterium (assembly GCA_046096165.1). GTDB lineage: Bacteria > Planctomycetota > Phycisphaerae > Phycisphaerales > SM1A02 > UBA966. The sequence goes on from JBJTJU010000311.1 coordinate 1,310, forward strand.
ACGGACGCCGCGACCCGCAGCGCCATCACCGCCACCGGATGGGCATGGCGCGTGCGCGACGTCGCCACGCAGATCGAGATGGTGCTCGTTCCCCCGGGGACGTACCAGATGGGCTGCACGGCGTCGACGCAGTTCCCCTGCTCGGCCGACGAGAGCCCCGTGCGCACCGTGACGCTGACCAACGCGATCTACGTGGCCCGCTTCGAGGTGACGCAGGCCCAGTGGCAGGCGCGCATGGGGACGAACCCATCGTTCTTCCAGGGAGCGACCTATCCCGATGCGGCGACCCGGCCCGTCGAGCAGGTGAGCTGGAGCCTGGTGCAGGGCTTCCTGACCGCGACGGGCATGCGCCTCCTCACCGAGGCCGAGTGGGAGTACGCCTGCCGCGCCGGCACGACCACCGCCTTCAACAACGGGTCGAACGACGGCAACACCGCGACCAACTTCGCGTGGTTCACCACCAACGCCGGCAACCAGACGAAGCCGGTCGGCACCAAGGCCGGCAACCGCTTCGGCATCCACGACATGCACGGCAACGTGTGGGAATGGGTGAGCGACTGGTACGCCACCTACCCGTCGACCTGCCAGGCAAACCCCACGGGACCGACCACCGGCACCAACCGCGTGGTCCGCGGCGGGGCGTGGTCCGCGTCCACGGACTTCCTGCGCTCCTCCGACCGCATCTTCGGAGCGCCGGCAAGCGTCAGCAACGCGGTGGGTTTCCGGGTGGCGCGGACGCCGTGACGGCCGAGGCTGAAGTCACTCGAGACGTTCTTCATGGTGCTTCCTCGGAGTGAGTGGGCGGTCAGTTCGTGCACGGTCCCCACTGCGACAGCACGTAACCGAGGTCGTCGGCGTTGACGTAGCCGTCGCGATTGAGGTCAGCCCGCTGCGACGCCGCCGAGGAAGTTGTCGGCCCCCAGTAGGCGAGGAGATCGCCAAGGTCGGCGCCGTTCACCGAGCGGTCATTGTTGAGATCTGCAACGCACTCGCAATCGTCGGGTGTGCCATTCGCGTTGTAGTCCTGGCTGGAGTCGCAGGCGTCCGTGCGAAGCGCGACGGTATGGGTCCCGCCCGCCGCCACAGCGATGCACAGACCGAGGTCAGCCCGGACGTTGCACTGGCCGGAAAGGTTGTGCCCCCACGCCCGGACGATGCCGTCCGTGCGCAGCGCGACGGTGTGCCAGGCGCCCGCCGAAACGGCGGTGCACGGGCCGAGGT
>JBJTJU010000312.1:0-2613 GCA_046096165.1 Phycisphaerales bacterium
TGAGATCACCGCCTTCCGGGCCCTGCAGTTCGGGTGGTTCACCACGCGAATGCTCATGGACGAGGACGCCAACATCGCCGCGGCGCTGGGGCGCGTGCCCGGGCTGGACGTTCCGGCCGTGATGTCCACGATCGACACCCCCGAGGTGGAGGACGCCTACCAGGCCGACCGCGCCGAGGCGCGCACCGCCGCCGGCAGCCCCACGGAGTTCCAGGGCAAGGCCGCCAACACCGACGGCGCCGTGCGCTACACCGCGCCCTCGCTCATCTTCCGCGCGGGCGACCGCAGCCTCGAGGCCGGCGGGTTCCAGCCCATGGAGGCATACGACGTGGTGGTGGCCAACCTAGACCCATCGGGATCACGCCGCGGCGTGCCCGAGGAGCGCCCCGAGGACGTCCTGGCGGAGTTCCCGCTGGGCCTCACCACCCAGGAGGTGGCCGAGGTGATGCGCACCGACATCGAGCAGCCCATCGACCGCCGCGCCGCCGCCCAGTTGCTCATCCGCGCCGTGGGGCGAGGTGCGGTGTCGGTGGAGCCCATCGGTGATGACGGGCTCTGGAGGGTCGTGGCCTAGTCGCCGATGGCTAGCCGGATGTCCACGCGTCGTCCGGCACCGACTTCTCGCAATTCGGGAACTCGCCGGCAACGGCATCCAGGGTGTTCGGCACGGCGCTGACGTCCCACTGAAGCCAGATCTTCCCGTTGCGGATGCGCTTGCTGCCATTGAGGCTCGTGCGCACCACGATCTCCACGGTGCATTCCCACTCGTGATCCGGGTGTTCGTCGTACCCCCGGTGCGCGAAGGTGGTGGTGAAGGTGCACGTGCCGGCCTGCCACCTGTTCAGCTTCACGAGCCCCGCCTGGCCGCCGCGTTGGCACCGCATCGTCTTCCACGCGGGCACGAGCGGCACGACCGAAGGATTGGCCGCCCACTGGCTGCCGGTGCTGGCCACCTTCTCGAAGTCGGCCATCACCTTCTGGCGCACGGCCTGGCTGAACACCAGGTAGCAGCCGCCGGAGTAGTCGATGGGAATCCATGTCTGCGCCTTCTTGCAGATCACATGGCGCGGCGGCACCTTCTGGGTCTCGGCGGCGCCGATGGCGGCCATGGGTGCGATGAGGGCGGCGCCTGCCACGAGCGCGGTGGCAGCGGCGAGGCGGGCTGTGGGGCGGCTGGGCATGGCTTCGCTCCTGGGTCGGGAGATCACCTCCCAATCTACCGAAGCTGGATGGGGCGCCATCCCGGCCACGGGCGCGGTTGCGCGCCCCCTGGGGGGTGGATGGCCGCGTGCCTCTCGGGCTATGGTGCGTTGCATGAGATTGCTCGCCGTGATCGCACTCGCGCTGGTGGTGGCGGTGCATCACGGGGTTCCGGTGCTGGGGCACGCCGGTCACGCCCAGGGCGCGCCCCATTGCGCGGCAGGCCCCTGCGCCCCCGACGCCGGAGTCGCGCACGGAGGCGACGACGGGGCGGCAGATCTCGGCCTGGCCGGCGCGTGCCTGGCGATCGTCGCCATGGCGGCAGCCGTGGCCGCGGGCCTCGGCAGGGGCCTCCGCGTGCGGCTTCGCCTCGCGGGGTCGCGCATCCGTCGCGACCGACGCATCCACATGCTCGGCCCTCCGGCCCACGGGCCCCCACGGCCTCTACGGCCCTGCGTGCTGCAGCAGTGACCTGACCGGCCCCCACGGGGCATGTCATGTCACGACCAACGCAGGAGGACTGAGATGAGCAATAAGTGGATGGCCGTCATCGGCGCCGTGGTGGTGCTGCTCGTGGGCGGCGCCATCGGGTGGACCATCGGTGCCAACACCGGGGGCGACCACATGATGGACGGCGACTCCATGGCCATGATGGACGGGGTGACCGAGACCCACCACGGCATGATGGCCATGGACCAGAAGGAGTTCCTCGCCATGATGGTGGCTCACCACCAGATGGCCGTGGACATGGCCGAGGCGGAGATCGCCGCTGGCAAGGACGCCAAGGTGAAGGCGCTCGCGCGGCGGGTGATCACGGCCCAGCAGGCTGAGATCACCCAGATGCGCTCGTGGTACCGGGCCCTCTACGGCGAGGACGTGCCCAAGTACGACGCCGGCGACCACGGCATGGCCGGGATGAGGGGCATGTCGGGGATGACCGCCGAGGCCGTGAGCGGCGCCGCCAACCCCGACCAGGCCTTCCTTCGCATGATGATCCCGCACCACGCGGGCGCGATCATGATGGCCGACATGGTGCTGAACGGCACGCCGAACGCCGACGTGAAGACGTTGGCCGAGGTGAGCCTGCAGGGCGTGCGCACCGACGGCCACGAGGCCGCCTGCCGCGAGCACCTGAGCCCGCTGGAATAGCCGGCGAGGGCCGCCCCGGCGGGCGAGACGCCCCCGTGCCCGGCCTGCGTGCCGCGCGCTACGACGCGGTGCGCATCTTCTGCATCTCGGCGATCTCCGCCGACTGGTCGGCGATGATCGTCTCGGCCAGTTCCTTCACGTCGGCGTTCGGCGTGCCATTCAGCACCATGTCGGCCATCATGATCGCGCCCGCGTGGTGCGGGATCATCATGCGAAGGAAGGCCTGGTCGGGGTTGGCGGCGCCGCTCACGGCCTCGGCGGTCA
>JBJTJU010000313.1:0-4353 GCA_046096165.1 Phycisphaerales bacterium
TGTTCCGCTCGCCGCTGCACGGCACCGACGTGATGCCCTTGATCGAGAAGCGCAGGTCGGTGGCGCCCGGGCCCTTGATGTGCACGCGGTCGGCCGCGTCCATCCGCCGGCGCAGCGGCTGCACGTCGCGGTCCATCTTCGAGTAGTCCACCAGGCAGACGTCGAAGTAGAAGCGCTCGAAGTCCTCGGTCGACATCTGCGCCAGCTGCGCCATGCTCGGCGACGGCCAGCGCAGCACCACCCACTTGGTGTGATTGACGCGGCGCTCGAAGTGCACGGGCTTGGCGTACAGGCGGCCGACGTTTCGCATCTGCTCGGGCGCGATGCCGCTCATCTCGCTCACGTTGGACGCCCCGCGGATCCCCACGTAGCACTGCATGCGGCGCATCCGCTCCAGGTCGCACTCGCCCCAGGTGCGGATCCCCTCCTCGTCGGACAGGCGGTTCAGCGCGCGCATCACGCGGTTGCAGCGCAGTTCCACGTGCGGGTGCCCGCCCGCGGCGCGGGTCGCCTCCACCATGGCCACCGCCATCTCGGGCGGGCCGTCGAAGAGCTCGAGCAGGAGGTGCTCGCCCGGCGCCACCTTGCAGCTGTGGCGGACGAGGAGCTCGGCGAGGCGCTGGTGCCGCGGATCCATGGGAGGCTCATCGTACGCGCGGGCCCGCGGCAAGCAGCGCGCGCAGCTCCCCCGCAACCACCGCGTCGAAGGCGTCGATCACGCGCTCGGCGGAGGCGAGCTCGGCATGCGTGTGCCCCGCGCTGCAGATCGCCAGGCACGGCATGCCCGCCGCGTGCGCGGCCTCGATGCCGGGCACCGCGTCCTCCACCACCAGGCAGCGCGCGGGCGGCACGCCCAATCGCTCGGCGGCCTTCAGAAAGATGTCGGGCGCGGGCTTGCCGTGCGCCACGTCCAGGCCGCACACCTCGGCATGGAACAGGCTGCGTGCGTCCAGGCCGTCCACCGCGACGCGCAGGTTCTCCGGCGGGCCGCTCGTCCCGACGGCCAGGCGCCAGCCGTCGTCGCGCAGGCGCACCAGGAGCTCGCGCCCGCCGGCCATCGCCGGGAAGCTCGACGCCACCAGCTCGCGGTAGATCGCCTCCTTCTCGTCGGCGCACGCGGTGGCCGCCTCGCCCTGCGGCGGCTCGTGGCCCTCCTCGCGCCAGTACATCTCGACGATGCGGTCGTTGCGCATGCCGAAGCTGCGCACGAAGCGCTCGTGCGTCAGGCCCACGCCGTGGCGCGCGCACATCGTGCGCCACGCGCGCCAGTGGGCATCGAAGCTGTCGACGAGCGTGCCGTCGAGGTCGAAGATCGCCGCCACCAGGTCGCCGGGAAGCATCACGCGACTCTACGGCACCGGCCCGTACCATGGCACGCATGCGCACCGCAGCCGCCCTCGTCGCCTGCCTTGCCCTCGCACCCGCGGCGTGCAAGCCCATGAGCCCGCGCCCGGCGAACCCGCCGCCACCGCCGCCCGAACCCCCGGCCGCGAAGACCGGCATCGAGGCCGGCCCCGTGGGCAACAGCAGCTCCGCCCTCGGCAAGGCGCGCGACGCCGCCGTGCGCACGCGCGACGCGATGCAGAAGTACCAGGACGACGTGGCGAAGCAGGCCGACGAGGTCTTCAAGAACCCCTGACGCCCGCGCACGGGCGGCGCACCCCACCATGCCCGAGCACTGGCTCATCTCGACCACCGCGGGACGCGACGCACGCCACCGCCTCGTGCCGCCCGGGCCGGTGACCATCGGCCGCGCGCGCGATGCCTCGATCGTCCTCGATGACCGCTCGGTGAGCCGGCGGCACGCGACCCTCGAATGGCTGCCGGATGCCGGTGCGTGGCGCGTGATCAACGAGGCCGGCACCGGTGGCACATGGGTGAACGGCGTGCGCATGTCTTCGGGCGTCGGCCTGACGCTGCGCGCCGGCGACTCGCTGCGCATCCCGCCGTGGGAGTTCCGGCTCGTCGCCGCCGACGGCTCCACCGCGATGGCCGACTTCGGCGCGGGCGACGGGGCCGGCGCGGTGCGCGCGCTCGCGGTCCCCGATGCGGCAACGCTCGCGCAGCACCGGCTGGTCCTCCTCCTGGGCGCGGCCGAGGCGATCCACCGCGCCCCCTCGATTGCGGCGGCGCGGCAGGCGCTCGCCGACCACGCGCTGCGGGCCACCGGCTTCGACGGCGCGGCGCTCCTGCGCGCCGCCGGCGAATCCGCGGTCGAGGTGCTGGCCGCTGCGGGCGGCGCCTGCGCGCCGGGTGGCTACAGCCGCACCATGGTTCGGCGCGCCCTCGCGGGCGAGGCGACCGTCGGCGACCTGGAGTCGTCGGCCGGCAGCGCGATCGGCGAGAGCCTGCGGCGCATCGATGTCGAGCAGGCCGTGTGCGTGCCGGTGCATTCAGGCGACGCGCCCGGGGCCGTGCTCTGGCTCGAATCCGCGCGGCGGCGCCCGGACGGGGAGCTCGCCGAGGCGGCCGCGGTCGCCGGCGTGCTCGCGCGCATGGCCGGGCACGCGATCGCCGCGCTCGAGCGTTCCGACATGGAGCACCGCTTCGCGGTCGAGCAGCAACTCATGTTCGCGGGCACGGTGCACGCCCTGATCCGCACCATCGACGCCAAGGACCCATACACCCGCGGCCACTCCGACCGCGTGGCCGCCTTCGCGCAGCTCCTGGCGCGCACCGCCGGATTCCCCGACGACATGGTGGCGCGCAGCTACCTCTGCGGCACGGTGCACGACCTCGGCAAGATCGGCGTGCCTGAGGCGGTGCTCTGCAAGCCCGGCCGACTCACCGACGAGGAGTTCGCGCGCATCAAGGAGCACCCGTCGATCGGGCACCGCATCCTCGCCGACATCCCGCACCTGCAGGAGGTGCTTCCGGGCGTGCTCGAGCACCACGAGCGCTGGGACGGCACCGGCTACCCCGGGCGCCTCGCGGGCGAGTCGATCTCGCTGCTTGGGCGCATCGTGTGCGTGGCCGACTGCTTCGACGCCATGACCAGCGCGCGCGTCTACCGGCCCGCGCGCCCGGTGGGCGAGGTGCTGCAGGAGATCGAGCGCTGCGCAGGCACGCACTTCGACCCGGCGCTCGCCGAGGCGTTCGCGCGCATCCCGCTTCCCGCGCTGGAATCGATCCTCGCCCCGCCGGCGGCACCGCCCGAGGCGGGCGGTGCCGGCTGACGCTTGCGGTCACTGCTGCGGGGCGTTCGGCACCTCGAGCAGCTCGACGTCGAAGATGAGCGTCGCCTTCGGCGGGATCGGGCCGCGGCCGCGCTCGCCGTAGGCCAGCTGGAAGGGGACGATCAGCTTGCGCTTGCCGCCCACCTTCATCGAGCCCACGCCCTCGGTCCAGCCCGGGATCACGCCCGACAGGCCGAACGTCGCGGGCTCGTTGCGGTCCACGCTCGAATCGAACTTCTTGCCGTCGACCAGCCAGCCCGTGTAGTGCACCTTCACCACGGCGTTGCGGTCGGCCGGCTGCGCGCCGGTGCCCGGGCGGATGTCGACGTACTGGAGGCCGCTCGGCAGGGTCACCACCTCGCCGGTGAACGCCTCGCCGGGGAAGCGGCTCATCGGCACGTCCGAGGCGATCGAGCCGTCGACCGCGTTCACGGTGATGTCGCGGCGCTGGCCGTCCTTGAAGAGGGTCACCACCACGGCCGGCGGCTCGGCGGCGATGTCCATGCGCGCCTCGCGCACCAGCCCGCCCTTGGCGTGCTCGACCGCCTTGGCGACGGCGGCGGGCAGCGTCACGACGGCGCCGCTCACCTTGCCGCTCGCGGCGTCGACCATCGCGCGCTTCTGCAGGCCGCCGCAGGTCACGATCACCTCGTACTGCGCGAGCGCGTCGCCCTGCATGATGGGGCGCACGCCGAGCGCGGTGCCGGCCATCGCCTTCTCCGCGGCCTCGATGGCCTGCGCGGCGGTGACCTTGGCGCCCTCGAGCTGCTTCTGGATCGCGGCCGGCTCGGACGGCAGCGTCGTGTAGTCGGGGCCGGCCGGCGGGGCCTGCGCGATGGCCGCGCCCGCGGCGACGAGGGAGGCGAGCGAGGCGGCGACGGAGGCGGAGCGGTTCATCGTGGGAGGTTCCTGCGTTCGGGCGGAAGGACGGGCCGTCAGGCGGCCGTCGGGGACGGGGTCGGGACGAAGCGCTCCGGGTGGGCTTCCACCTCCAGGAGCTTCTGCAGGCGGCGCGCGTGGCGCGGCTCGCCGGTGTACGAGGCGGACAGGAACGCGCGCACCAGGTCCGCGGCCACCGCCGCGCCGACGGTGCGGCCACCGAGGACCAGCACGTTCATGTCGTCGTGCTCCACGCCCTGGTGGGCGCTGTAGACGTCCTCGATGTTGGCCGCGCGGA
>JBJTJU010000314.1:0-6419 GCA_046096165.1 Phycisphaerales bacterium
GGTGCTGAACGGCATGGGCCGCACGGCGGTCTCGATGGATTCGGCCGACGACGGCGGCGGCCGGTTCATGATCGGCACGTCGGGCGGTGCCCCGGCCTTCGTGGCAGAGGCCAAGGGCACGGCGGGCACGCTCTCGGCGTATTCGCAGGAGCGCCGCGTGGCGGCGATCGGTGCCGGCCGCACGGGCGGGCTCCTCAACCTCCTCGACAACGCGGGCCAGCCGATCGTGGTGGCCGGCGCGGCGAGCGACGGCGACGGCGGCGCCATCAGCGTGCGCAACTCGACCGGCGCGCAGATCGGGCGCCTGGGCGTCGACGCGGCCGGCGGCGGCGAGCTCGGCGTGTGGAACGCCAACGCCACCATGAAGAAGCTGCTCGAGGCACCGACCGCCGCGGCCCCCGCCGCCGGCGCGAAGTGACCGCGTTCCTACACTTCCCACCTCCCATGACCACGACCGGCACCTCCGTCCCCGCCACCGCGCGCGTCGAGCTCGAGGAGGTGATCGCGCCGGCCGGCGGCGCGCCCGCGCGCGTGCGCATCGCGCCCACGGGCACCGCCTACCGCATCGAGCTCGTCCTCGACGGCGATCCGGGCGCACTGGCAGCCCGCGTCGGCAAGCGCGTCTCGGGCACCGTGCGCGGCCGCGCGCTGCGCGCCTGGCACGCCACGGCCGGCGGCTGCTTCATCGAGCCGGTGTGGGGCATGCCGCGCATCGTCCAGGGACGCGTCCTGGCCGTCGACGTGCAGTCGAACGCGGTGCTCATCGAGCTCGCGGTGCCGGCGTGGATCGAGATGGAGTCGTCGCAGCCGGTCGCCCAGTGGCAGACGGGCGACATGCTGAACTTCTACGTCGAGAGCGGGATGCGCTTCACGCCCGCGGCGTGAGCGCCGCCGGCCGCATCGCCAGGAAGTTCGCCAGGAGGCGCGGGCCCTCCACCGTCAGGAAGCTCTCGGGGTGGAACTGGACGCCCTCCATGGGCGCGGCCCCGGGCGGCGCCTTCCAGCGAAGCCCCATCACCTCCCCGCGCGCGGTGCGCGCCGAGACCTCGAAGTCGGGCGTGATGCTCGCGGGCTCCACCACCAGCGAGTGGTAGCGCGTGGCCACGAAGGGGTTCGGCAGCCCGGCGAAGACGCCGCGGCCGTCGTGGTGCACCTCGCTCGTCTTGCCGTGGACGGGGGCGTCGTTTCGGCGTACGTGCATGCCGTGGCAGTCGGCGATCGCCTGGTGCCCCAGGCACACCCCGAGCGCCGGGATGCGGCCGCGGAAGTGGGCAAGGAGGGCGCGGCTCGCGCCCGACTCGGCGGGCGTGCACGGGCCCGGCGACACCACCAGGTGCGTCGGTGACATCGCCTCGGCGCGCGCGACGTCGATCGCGTCGTTGCGCACCACCTCCACCGCGAGCGACGGGTCGATCTCCGCGAAGCGCTGGACGAGGTTCCAGGTGAACGAGTCGTAGTTGTCGACGAGGAGCAGCACCGCCGGGGCGGACGATAGCCGCGCCGCTCAGGCCGCCTCGGCGCGCGTCCCCGCGACGCCATCCGGCGTCACCAGGAAGAGGTCCGAGCAGATCGGGTACGGCAGGCGGTGGTACTCCTGCTCCGCGCGCGCCCGCAGGCGCGAGCCGAAGGGCTCGGGGTCGCCGGTCATGGCCCGGAACATGTCCCGCGCCGGCGCGGCCACCAGGAACGTGCGCCCCAGCTGCGAGGCGAGCCGCGAGTGCAGGTCCCCCATCAGGAGGCGCGCGGCGTCGTAGCCGTCGTGCATCGAGATGATGGCGGCGCGGCCGCCCTCGTTCGAGCGCACCACCTGCACGTCGAGGTTCGGCGCGTAGCGCTCCAGGTTGGCGCGGGCGATCTCCTCGAGCTCGTCGGCGGTGACGCCCCAGCGGATCATCTGCTCGGTGCCGATGGAGACCGTGTAGTGCGGCATGTCCATCACGAAGACGATGACCGTGTCGTTCACCCACTGCACGTGCGCGACCTGCTCGCGGTCGAGCGTGCGGAAGATCGAGGCCGGCTGGATGCGCGGCATGATGCGGGCGCGCGCCACCGGGAACGGGATGTCGAGCGAGGCGAGCTGGTCGCCCTCGAGCACGCGGTCGACGTGGTGCTCGACGGTCTCCACCCAGCGTTCGGGGGCGCGCTGCACGGTGCGCCACAGGTTCTCCAGGCCCATGTGCCGGCCATCGACGGTCAGCACCAGCGTGCCGGTGAGCGCCACCGCGCGGGATGGGTGCCGGCGGCGGACGAGGTCCACCACGGCCTGGCTGAACTGCTCGGGAGTGTCGGGAAGCTGCGGCATGGTCGTTCGGGCTCCGGGCGGCACCCCGTGCCCGCGATGGGCGTGAGGGGGAACCGGGCGGAATGTCGGATACGGGACCCGTCCCGCGAAACGGCAATCACGTAAATTCAAGCCCCGCGCCGCGGCCGACGTCCGACTTTGACGGCTGTGCAGCCCGCCCGCCCGCGACCCGACCCCCATGAGCAACGTCCTTCCCGAGTTCTTCGCGCACCCGGGCCGCCGGCTGCTCGTCATCGCCGGCCCGTGCGTGCTGGAATCGCCGGAGGTCAACGAGCGGATCGGCACCGTCGTCGGCGAGGCCTGCCGGGACCTCGGCTTCGACTTCGTCTTCAAGGCGAGCTTCGACAAGGCCAACCGCTCGAGCATCCGCGGGGCGCGTGGTCCGGGAATCGGGCCGGGGCTCGCGGAACTGGCCCGGCTGCGGGCGCGGCTCGGGGTGCCGGTCACCACCGACATCCATGAGCCCGGCCAGGCCGCCGCCGCGGCGCAGGCGGTCGACCTGCTCCAGGTGCCGGCCTTCCTGTGCCGCCAGACCGACCTGCTGGCGGCCGCCGCCGCGACGGGCCGGCCCGTCAACGTCAAGAAGGGGCAGTTCATGGCCCCGGAGGAGATGCGCAACGTCCTGGCCAAGCTCGCCGAGGGCGGCTGCACGCAGCGGATGCTCACCGAGCGCGGCACGTTCTTCGGCTACCACCGGCTGGTCGTCGACTTCATCGGCCTCGGAGACATGATGGAGCTGGGTGCGCCCGTGTGCTTCGACGCGACGCACAGCACGCAGCTGCCGGGCGGTGCGGGCACGGCGACGGCCGGCCGCCCCGAGCGCTGCGCGATGCTGGCGCGGGCGGCGGTGTCGGCGGGCGTGCACGCCGTCTTCCTGGAGTGCCACCCGGACCCGAAGGCCTCCGCCAGCGACGCCGCCACGGTGCAGCCCCTCGACCGGGTTCCGGGACTCCTCCGCGAGATCGCGCGCGTCCGGGCCGCCGTGCAGCCATAAACTTGCGTTCGGCATGCCTGCACCGTTCCGACCCTGCGACCACTGCGCGAAGCCGGCGGTGGTCCACAACACCGTGATCGTCGGCGGCAAGGTGACCGAGGTGCACCTCTGCGAGGAGCACGCGACGGCGGCCGGCATCCAGATGCCCGGCCACGCGCCGATCAACGCGCTGCTCGGGCAGCTGGCGCAGGTGAGCGTGACCCGCGCGCGCGGCCCGGCATGCGCCGAGTGCGGGCACAGCTTCCATGACTTCAAGGGCTCGGGGCTCCTGGGGTGCCCCGCCTGCTACGGCACTTTCGAGGCGACGCTCGGGCCCGTGATCGAGCGCGCGCAGGGTGGCGCGCTGCAGCACGTGGGGCGCGCGCCCACGCGCGCGGCCGGCGACGCCCAGCGATCGGCGCTCCTGAAGAAACTGATGCGCGACCTGGAGGCCGCCGTCGCGGCCGAGCAGTACGAGCGGGCGGCGCGCCTGCGCGACGCGATCAAGGAACTGCGGCCGCAGCCGGCCGGGGGCGAGCCCGCGTGAGCGCCGACGTGCCCGAGGCCGGGAGTCCCTTCCGACCCGCCGACGACAGCGACGTGGTGATGAGCTGCCGCGTGCGCCTGGCGCGCAACGTGGTGGGCTTCCCGTTCGTCGGGCGCGCGACCCACCCGCAGCGGCGCGAGATCCTGGAGACCGTGCGCGCCGCGGCGGGAAGCGACGAGGCGAGCGTCGGCCTGGCCGGCGGACGCGTGGCCGCGGCGCCGCCGGCGCACCTGGCGTGGCTCGACATGCCCACGCTCCCCAAGCGCGACCGGCAGATCCTGTGGGAACGGCACCTGGTGTCGCGGCAGTTCGCCGAGGGCGACTCGCCCCGTGCGGTCGCGGTCACCACGGACGAGCGCTTCTCGCTCATGGTGAACGAGGAGGACCACGTGCGCATGCAGGTCCTGCGGCCCGGGAACGCCATGCGCGAGGCCTTCGAGGTGGCCATGCGCGTGGACGATGCGCTGGGCTCGCGCCTGGACTTCGCGTTCCACCCGCGGCTGGGCTACCTGACGGCGTGCCCGACGAACGTGGGCTGCGGCATGCGGATCGGTGCCATGGTGCACCTGCGCGCGATGCGCGTCACCAACGAGCTCGAGAAGGTGAAGCGCGCCGCCAAGGAGCTGCACCTGGCGGTGCGCGGCTTCCACGGCGAGGGCACCGACGCCACCGGCGACTGGTTCCAGATCTCCAACCAGCGCACGCTGGGCGTCACCGAGCACGAGCTCCTCGAGCTGGTGGCCGGGCGCATCCTGCCGCTCGTGGTGACCTGGGAGCGCGAGTCGCGTGCGCGGCTCCTGGCCCAGCAGCGGACGCTCCTGGAGGACCGCGTGTTCCGCGGGATCGCGCTCCTGCGCGCGGCGCGGCTACTGGGCCTGGACGAGGCGATGAAGCAGCTCTCGACCGTTCGCATGGGCGCGTGCGCGGGGCTGCTGTCCGGCGTGTCGCTCGAGACCCTGGCGCGGCTCACGATCCAGGTGCAGTCGGCGCACCTGCGTGCCGCCGACCCGTCGATCGAGACCGACGACGACGAGCGCGCCGTGCGTGCCCGCGTGGTGCGCGAGGCGCTTGCGGGGACCGGCTGAGCCTCAGCGCGCGGGCGCGGCGAGCCGGTCGGCCGCGGCGGCGAAGTCGAAGTCCTTCTGGGACAGGCCGCCGACGTCGTGCGTGCTCAGCGACAGCGTGACCTTCGAGTAGCGCACCAGGATGTCCGGGTGGTGCTGCACGCGCTCGGCCTCGGCGGCCACCGCGTCGACGAAGCGCATGGCATGCACGAAGTCGGCGAAGGCGTAGGTGCGCTGGATGAGGTCGCCGTCGAGCGTCCAGCCGGGAAGCCCGGCGAGCCGCGACCGCGCCGCCTGTGCGTCGAGCCTGGTCATCGAATCGACTATACCCCTCCGGCCGATGGCGCACGTCCCCGCCTGCTCGCGCATTGCGCCCTCGCCCACCGGGCCGCTCCACCTCGGGAACGCGTGCACGTTCCTGGTGAACTGGGCCCTCGCGCGCCGGCACGGGTGGCGGCTCGTGCTGCGGATCGAGGACCTCGACCGCGAGCGCACGCGTGCCGCCGGCGACACCGACGTCGAGGACCTGCTGGGGTGGCTGGGGATCGACCATGACGGGCCGGTCGTGCGCCAGTCGGCGCGGCTGCCGGCCTACGAGGCGGCGATGGAGCGCCTGGCGGCGCAGGGGCTGGTCTACGAGAGCCCGCACTCGCGCGCGGAGGTGCGCGAGGCCGCGCAGGCGCTGTCGGCGCCGCACGCGGGTGATGCGCCGGCGCCCTTCCCCGCGTCGCTTCGGCCGTCGCAGGCGTCCGCGTGGCGCTTCGTGCGCCGCGACGTCAACCACCGCATGCGCATGGACCCAGGCTCCGAGCCGATCGACGACGCGGTGGCGGGCGCGCACGGCTTCGACCCGGCCGCGACCGACGGCGACTGCATCGTGTGGACGAAAGCCGGGCACCCGGCGTACCAGCTGGCGGTCACCGTCGACGATCTGGCGCAGGGCGTGACCGACGTGGTGCGCGGAGACGACCTGCTGCCGTCGGCGGCGATCCAGGCCCGCATCCACCGCGCCCTCGGCGGGACGCCACCGCGCGGGTGGCATCTGCCGCTCGTCCTCGATGCCGGTGGTGCCCGCATGGCCAAGCGCCGCGGCAGCCGCTCGCTTTCGTCGCTGCGCGAGGCGGGTGCCACCGCCGACCGCATCCGCGGGCTGGTGCTTGCATGGATCGGTGCGCGCGAGGCGCCCGCACCCGCCGGCGCGGCGGAGTTCCGCGATGCCGTGGACGTGAATATCCTGCGTGCATGGCACGCACGCAGCCTCAGGACACCCGTGGTCGCCGACGACGCCTCGCTCGCGTGGCTGCGTGGGCCCTGACGGCGGCGGCGGCCGGCTGGACCGGCGGCTGCGCGCCCGCGAGTCCCTCCGACGGGGCGACCTACGCGATGGAGATCGCGGGAAAGCCGTTCGCGCTCACCGCCCGCGCCCGCGACCCGACGCGCCAGCGCGGCCTCGGCGGGGTGGAGCGGATCGCCGACGACGGCGGCATGATCTTCATCTTCCCCGACGTGCAGGTGCGCGGCTTCTGGATGAAG
>JBJTJU010000315.1:0-2110 GCA_046096165.1 Phycisphaerales bacterium
GCCTCGGCCCGCCCCTCGGGACCGAAGCCGAGGTTCGCGTTCAATCCCTCGCGCAGGACGTCGCCGTCGAGGCACACCGCGCGATGGCCGTGATCGACGAGCCGCCGCACGGCACATGACGCCAACGTGCTCTTGCCGGCACCTGACATGCCCGTGAGCCACGCGGTGACCGGTCGGAAAGGCAGCGGCTGAGGCACGATGCCGATGCTATCGCCGGGCCGGGACACGCCGAAGAACTAGCATCCCGCCGTGCCCCGCCATGGCGACGATCAACGCACGGCATTGCAGCCCGTGACCATCGCCGCCACCGGCGGATTCGGCAACCAGCTCTTCCAGCTCGCCGCGGCGATGGCGATCGCCGACGCCACCGGGCGCGGCATCCGCATCTGCTGCAGGATGTACGACCGCCCGCTCGTCCGCCGCGCGTTCGTGGCCGCACGCGCCGCCATCCGGGCCGCGTTCGCCGACCGGGACGGCCGCTTCAGGCTCCGCGCCATGGAGCGGCGGCCGCTGGTGCTCGACGTGCAACGGCTGGCCACGGCCACCGACCCAGCCGACGATACGCGCCGCGGATTCAGCCGCCGTTCCCTGAAGCGGGCGTTCCGCGACGCATCGCACGCCATCGCCGGCACGGACATCCTGCGCACCGCCGACGAGGCGCTCGACCTCGTCCATGGCCGGCGCCCGCTGCCGTCCGGGACGACGCCACTCATCGCCGGCTACATGCAGGACGACCGCCTCGTCGCCCCGACGATCGCATCGCTGCAACGGCAACTTGAGCTGCCTGGCCGCTCCGCCTACCTGGACCGCTGGCTCCCCACGGTGACCAACCGCACCGTCGGCGTGCACGTGCGGCGCGGCGACTACCTGAAGCCGGCCTTTCGAGACACGCTTCCGGTGCTGCCCGCACCATGGTTCGCGCAGGCCGCGCACCTCGTGCAGGAGCGCCACGGCGACCTCGCGTGCCTGGTGGTCACCGACGAGCCGGCGTGGGCGCGCGCGCACCTGCGGCTGCCGGGGCCCATGACCGTCGCCTCGCTCGACCATCCCGCGTCTCCGCTCGAGGACCTCGCCCTGCTCCGCGCCTGTGCTCACCACGTGATCTCCAACAGCACCTTCGGATGGTGGGGCGCGCGGCTGTCGACGGCCGGCGGCATGGTGGTCGCGCCGGCGCGCTGGACCATCGGCCGGCCCACGGACCCGCACCTGGTGCCCGCGGCATGGAACCGGCTCGACAACCCCGAGGACGGACGATGACCACTGCGCCCAGCGCGCCCCCCTGCCCGATCCTCGTGATCAACCTGGACTCGTCGACCGTGCGGCTCGAGAGCGTCACCCGCCAGCTGCACGCCGCGGGGTTCACGTTCGAGCGCCTGCCGGCGGTCGACGGACGGCTGCTTCCGGAAGGCGAGGTGGCCCGGCTCTGCCCAAACAACTCCCGGCACTTCTACAGCCCGCTCACGCGCGGCGAGGTCGGCTGCTACCTCAGCCACATCCGCGCGCTGGGCACGATGCTTGACCGGGGATTCGACCGGTGCGTGGTGTTCGAAGACGACTTCGAGCTGCGGCCCGGGTTCGCGCGATGCCTGCACGAGCTGCTCGCGCTCGGCGACCGACTCCCCGAGGCGGTCAAGATGTACGGCAGGCGATCGCGCGGCGAGGTCGTCGCGACGCTGCCCGGCGGCGATCGCCTGGTTCGCTCCAACAGCCCGCCCATCTGCTCGACCTGCACGCTCTGGACCGACCGCGGGGCACGCAAGCTGCTGGCGGCGAGCTCGCGGATCCTGCGGCCGATCGACGTGCAGGTCAAGCACTGGTGGGAGATGGACCTCGACGTCGCGTGGGTCTCGCCGCCGCCGGTGATCGATTGCACCGAACTGATGCAGCGCTCCACCATCGGCGACCGTCGGGCACAGGGCGTGGCACGGCTGCTGTCACAGCTGCGCTACCGATGGGGCTACGCGGCCGCACGCCAGTGGCACTGCCTGCGAATCGGCGGCCCCGCACGATGGTTCCGGTCCCTCACGCGTGTGCCGGGGCCTGCGCATCGAACGCGATGACACGCTCATACTCGCCACGAGCACGCTCATCGCCCGAGGGATACGCGCGG
>JBJTJU010000316.1:0-3197 GCA_046096165.1 Phycisphaerales bacterium
GCGCCTTCGACGGCGGCATCGACCTGCTCTCTCGCGGCGAGTTCGGTGCGATCGTGAAGCCCGGGAAGGAACTGGCCACGCTGACGGAGTGGGACCTGCTCGAGGTGTTCCCGCGGCTGCGCATGGACCTCTCCGCCAACCGCGCGGCCTTCTACATGGCCGACCTCGTGGGCCGCATGCTGGCCCCCGAGGATCCGCATCCGGCGCTCTTCGACCGGTTCGTCGCGTCGCTGCGCACGCTCGGCGGCGCGCGTGATCCGGGCGAGCCGCCGCCCGATGGTGCGGGGGCGTTGCTTGCGTTCCAGTGGACGCTCCTCTGCGAGACGGGACACCGGCCGAACGTCGACGTGGACGTACCCGCGGCCGACGCGGTGCTGGCGTACCAGCCCGAGGCCGGCAGCTTCACGGCGTCGCCCGACGCGGCCGGGGCATGGAAGATCCGCGGTGCCACCGTGCGTGCGCTGCAGGCGCAGGATGCGGGGGCGACCATCTCCGGTCCGGGCGAGTCGATCGAGCGCGCCAACCGCTTCCTGGCGGCATGCGTCCGGCAGGTGCTCGGCACCGAGCCACCCACCATGCACGCGGTGTTCGGCGCGCGCGGGATGCCGGCGGCTCAGCCCGCGGCCGCACCCGGCGAGACCAGCGCGCGCAGCGTCGGTCGCAGCGGGTAGTCGCGCATCACCGCACGCAGGTCGGCCACGGTGAGCGACTCGATCTGCGCCAGCTCGTCCTCGAGCGATGAGTACGCGCCGCGGTAGAGCCAGAGCGAGCCGAGCCGCCGCATGCGTCCGGCCGGGCGCTCGCCCGAGATCGTGACCGCGGTCGCCACCTTGGCGCGGGCGTTCGAGAGTTCCGCGTCCGTCAGGTCGTCGGCCACGCGCGCCAGTTCCGCGCGCACGATGCCGTCGACGCGGTCGATGTCCTCGGGGCGGCACGCGGCGTAGGCCACGTACTCGCCCACGCCGTCATGGCCGTCGTACTGCATCTGCGCCTCCTCGGCGATGCCCGGCTCGATGAGCGACCAGTAGAGCCGCGATCCCTCGGAATCCCCCAGGACCTGCGCCACCATCGACGCCGCGTATCGCCGCGGGTCCTGCAGCGCCGGCGCCGGGCAGAGCCACGCGAGGTACGCGCGGTTCGCCTGCGGCATCGAGACCTCGATGCGCTCCTCGTGCGTGTGGAAGGCAGGGTGCGCTCGGCCGGGCTCGCCGCGCTGCCAGTGGCCGCAGTGCCGGCGCACGTCCTCCACGAAGCGGTCGAAGTCGATCGCCCCGGCGGCGCACACCACGGTGTTCGCCGCCCCGTAGCGGCGCTCGAAGTAGTCGTTCATGGCGTCGCGCGTCATCGCGCCCACCGTCTCGCGCGTGCCCAGCACCCGGTGCCCCAGCGGGTGCGCCCCGAAGTAGCGCTCGTTGGCGTGTTCCCAGAGCCGCCAGAACGGGTTGTCGTCGTACATGGCGATCTCCTCCAGGATCACCCCCTTCTCCTCGTCGAAGTCCGCGGGTCGCAGCGCCGGCCGCAGGATGTCGGCGATCACCTCGGTGGCGGTGCCGAGGTGCTCCGGCAGTACGTGCGCATGGAAGGCCGTCAGCTCGCCCGTGGTGAAGGCGTTGTGGTCGGCGCCGATCCGGTCGAAGTCGCGGTTCACCGCCTCGGATGACCGACGCTCGGTGCCCTTGAACACCATGTGCTCCAGGAAGTGGCTCACGCCCATGAGGGCCGGCGGCTCGTCGCGCGCCCCGGTCTTCACGAAGAAGCCCACCGCCGCCGTGTGGGCCGTCGGGTCGGTCTCGGCGATCACGGTCAGGCCGTTCTCGAGCGTGGCGTGCCGGAATTCGTAGGGCATGCGGGCATCGTAGGTGGGGGCCTGCGGCGCTTATGGGGCGGCCACGGAGGTTCCCGGTCGGAACACGTCGACTTTGTTCCAAGTCCGGGCATGGCCGCGGTGGCCCGTCGCCGGATCGAACGCACAGTCGCTTCCATGGACAACCACCAGCGTCGGAGCAGTGTGCGACGTGCGAGTGCGTTCCTCGATGCCATCGAGCGACGGGACACCAACCGCCGTTCGGGCACGGGCGAGATCCTCCTCTTCTGGCACCACGATCCGTCGCGGATCGCCGCCTACGAGGCCATCGACACCAGCGGCACCGGCGCGCGGCTGCGCACCGACTCCTCGCTTCCCGAGGGGATGACCGGCGTGGCCGTCGGCTTCCGTCCCGGCGACGTCAGCATCGAGCGCACCGTCATGGTGGTGTGGTCACGCGCCATCCGCGACGGCGAGGGCCACGTCACCCACCACGAGGCCGGCATCCGCTACCTCTGACCACGAGCTTCCCGGGGACCGCCATCATGTCCGTGCTCCGGCGTCCGATCGAAGTGTCGGGCGCCGAGCGCGTTTTTCAGCCGCCCGAGAGCCGCCGCGCCTGCTCCTCGGCGTGGTAGCTCGAGCGCACGAGCGGCCCGCTCTCGCACACGCCGAAGCCCCGTGCCAGCGCCTCGCGCCGGTACATGGCGAACTGGTCCGGGTGCACCCAGCGGTCGATCGGCAGGTGGTTGCGCGTGGGCTGCAGGTACTGGCCGATGGTGAGGATGTCGGCGTCGCTCGCCGCGCGCACGTCGTCCATCAGCTCGAGCACCTCGTCGTCGCGCTCGCCGATTCCCACCATGATGCCGGTCTTGGTCACCAGGCCGCTCGCCTTGAACTGCGCCAGCACCTTCAGGCTGCGCTCGTACTTGGCCTGCGGCCGCACCGCGGGGTGCATGCGCTTCACCGTCTCCATGTTGTGGGAGAGGATCTCGGGTCGGGCGTCGCACACCGCCTGGATCGCGCGCTCGTCGCCCATGAAGTCGCCGACCAGGCACTCGACGCTCATCCCCGGGCACGCCTCGTGCACGCGGCGGATGGTCTCGGCCCAGATGGCCGCGCCGCCATCCGGCAGCTCGTCGCGGTTCACGCTCGTGATCACCACGTGCGTCAGCTTCATGAGCGCCAGGCTCTCGGCCACGCGCCGCGGCTCGTCCCGGTCGAGGACGGGCGGTCGCCCCGTCTTCACGTTGCAGAACCCGCACGACCGCGTGCACGTGTCCCCGAGGATCATGATGGTCGCGGTGCCGCGGCTCCAGCACTCGCCCATGTTCGGGCAGCTCGCCTCCTGGCAGACGGTGTGCAGGCGGTGCTCGTCGATGATCGACTTCAG
>JBJTJU010000317.1:0-3707 GCA_046096165.1 Phycisphaerales bacterium
CGGTCGTGCACCGTCACCGACTCGAGCGGCGAGAGCGCGGCCAGGCCGTCTGCCAGCCGCAGCGACGGCGACTCCACCCAGGACGGGTCGTCCTCGTTCTCCGGCGTGCGGCGCGTGAGCACCTCGGCGCTCGGCGCCGACACCAGGCAGAGGAACGCGAGTCCCTCGTGGTTCGTCGATGCCGCGGCGCACGCGGTGCCGGCAAGCCACGCACCCGCAAGCGCCGGGCGCGTGCCGCCGCACGCCGCGCCCAGGATGTCGGAGATCGCCTCGGCGTAGCCACCGGCATCGCAGCCGGCGACGGGCGCGAACGAACGCATGTGCGCCACCGCATGGCCCGCGCGCAGGAGTGCCGCGCACAGCGCGCGGTCGACGTCGGCGCACGCGGGCGCGTCCTCGATCCCCGGCCACTGCGGCGCCACCAGCACCGTGCACTCGGCGTCTGCCGCGCGGCGGCCGCCACCCAGCCACCCGCCCGACGCGCGCGTGGGCGCGGCCACGAATCCCTCGGCGGTACCCCAGCGCCCGGAAACGGCCACGCGCCTTCCCTCGCGCTCGGCGCGCCGCCAGTCCTCCACCAATCGCTCGGCGGCGGCCACGGCTCAGGCCCTCCCGAAGCTGCGCTCGAGGTCGCGCATCGAGATGCGAAGCGAGGTCGGCCGGCCGTGCGGGCAGCTCGAACTGCGCTCGATGCGCTCGCGCAGGTCAAGCAGGCCGTCGATCTCGGCGGCGCTCAACCGGTCGCCGGCCTTCACCGCGGCCTTGCACGCCATCATGTCCAGGACATCCGAGAGCGCCGACTCCATGTCCCCGGGGCCGTCCTCGGCGATGCGTGCGAGGAGCCCGGGCACGAAGTCCGCGGGATCCACGCCGCGTGCCGTGAGGAACGTGGGATACGCGTGCACCAGCACCGAGCGCGGGCCCGCGGGCACCAGGTCGATCCCCAGGCGCCCAAGGAGCGGACGCGCCTCCTCGGCCGCCTCGGCCGCGCGCGCATCCACCTCGACCGGCACCGGCACCAGCATCGGCTGCGACTCAAGCGATGCCGACGCGATGCGCGCGGACAGCGACTCGAACATCGCGCGCTCGTGCAGCGCGTGCTGGTCGACCACCAGGATGCCGTCGCGGTCCTCGACCACCAGGTACGAGCCGTGCACCTGCATCACGCGCCGCGCGGTGCGGTTGGCGTGGAGCGGCGCGTCCGTCACGGCCGCGGCCGGCGCGGGCACGCGCGTCTCGACCAGCACCACGGGCGGCGCAGGGTGCACCGCCTGCGCGGCGGCCAACGCGGCGAACTCGGTGAAATCGGTGCCGCGCGCCACGAGGCCCGCGGGCGCACCGCCAAATCCGCCGCCGCCCTGCACGCCACCGCCCACCGCCGGCCGCGCCAGCTCGAACGCCGGCACCAGGTCGGCCGCGCGCAGCGCCTCGCGCACCGCGCGCATCACCAGGCCGTGCACCGACTGCTGCTGGCGGTAGCGCACCTCGGTCTTCGCCGGATGCACGTTCACGTCCACCAGCGCCGGATCCATCTCGATCGCCAGGAACCCAAGCGGCGTGCGCCCGGGTTCCATCAGCCCGCGGTAGGCCTCCTTCGCGGCGTGCAGCAGCGTCCGGTCGAGCACGGCGCGCCCGTTCAGCGAGAACCGCATCGCGCGCGAGGCGCCCCGCGCCAGCGACGGCAGCCCCACCATCCCCCAGAGCGCCACGGGTGACCCACCGAGGTCGACGTCCGCCTCCACCGACAGCATGCCATCGGCCGACGCCGCCCCCAGCACGTCGCGCACGCGCCGCGCGGGGTCGGTGGTGGCCGCCAGGTCCAGGCGCACGCGCCCCTCGGCTTCCAGCCGGAACGCCACGCCCGGCCGGCAGAGGGCCAGCGCCTCGATCGCCTCCTCGATGCGCCCGAGTTCCGTCGCCGCCGAGCGCAGGAACTTCCGCCGCGCCGGCACGTTGAAGAAGAGCTGGCGCACCTCGACCACCGTGCCGGTCGCCCCCGCCGCGGGCGCCACGTCGCGCGCCTCGCCGCCTTCCACCTCGATGCGCGCGGCGGCGTCCGACCCGCGCACGCGGCTCGTGATCGACACCCGCGCCACGGAGGCAATCGAGGCAAGCGCTTCCCCGCGGAAGCCCATGGTGCCGATGGCCGCCAGGTCCTCGACGCGGCAAATCTTGCTCGTGGCGTGGCTTGCAACCGCAAGCGGCAGTTCGTCGGCGGGAATCCCGGAGCCGTCGTCGGCCACGGTGATCCGGTCGGCGCCGCCGCCGTCGACCGTCACCTCGATCCGCGTGGCCCCGGCGTCGAGCGCGTTCTCCACCAGTTCCTTCACCACGCTCGCCGGGCGCTCCACCACCTCGCCCGCCGCGATCTGGTCCACAAGCCGGCGGTCGAGGATCCGGATCGGCATCGGCAAGATTCTACGAAGGCCGGCCCGCACGCTGGCGCGGCCGCGCGCGACCTGCGACACTGCGCGCATGGTCTCGCCCAGGACGGGCAACGAGGACCCCGGCGCAGGACGCGCCCCGACCCGCGGTGGCCGACCGGCCACCGTCGTCATCGGCGACGTCCACGGCTGCGGCGCGCACCTCGAGCGGCTGCTCGCACTCGTCGACCGCTGGTTCCCCGATGCCCGCACCATCTTCGTCGGCGACCTCTTCACGAAGGGGCCCGAGCCCGGCCGCGTGGTGCGCGCCATCATCGACCGCCGTGCGCGCGGCCTGCGCGTCGACCTGGTCTGCGGCAACC
The DNA here is from genome assembly GCA_046096165.1 of Phycisphaerales bacterium. GTDB lineage: Bacteria > Planctomycetota > Phycisphaerae > Phycisphaerales > SM1A02 > UBA966. Next base: position 2,747 of record JBJTJU010000317.1, read on the forward strand.
ATGACCTGCGCCTGCTCGGTGCGATCGTGCGCCTGCAGGCCGGCGCCAACGTCGACCTGCTGCCCCGCGCCGAACGCGTGGCCACCGAGCTGCTGCAGCGCGCGGGCCTGATGCGCGAGGCCACGTGGCTCCTCACCGAGGCCTGCGACCGCATCGAGGAACGCCACCCGCGCGGCCTGTGGACGGTGATGCACGCCGGCATCGACCCGCGCCTGGGCATCGAGCGCACGCCCGACGACCTCAAGGTCCACCTGAAGGCCATCGAGGGCGAGCCCAACTGGTGGGACCGCTACGACGGCAGCGACGGCCTGATCGTGGTCGGCCACCGCCCGGTGCTCGAGCCGATCGTCCTGCGAAGCCGCGACGGCAAGGCCTACGTCGCCAACATCGACACCGGCTGCGCCTACGGCGGCGCGCTCACCGCCTACTGCATCGAGGCCGACCAGCTGATGCAGGTCCCCGGCGACGGCCTGCCGATGCCCGGCGTCGAGCTGCCCGCGTCGTTCCGCGCGGCCGGTCGCGGCGCGGTGCGGGCGACGGCGTAGGGGGACGCGCCGGGCGGCCTACGTCCTTGACAACTCGCTTCCGACACCGCTCTCGCCCGCCCAGCCCCGGCCGGTCCCCGGGGCCGGCCTTCCCCTCCCGGGCATCGCCCCACCCACTTCGTTCCGAACCTCGGCGCGGCGCGGTGCGGGCGACGGCGTAATCCCAATCCCCCCCCCGGCCGCATCCCGACCGGCATCCGCCGCCCGCGCCCGAACGCGCGGGCGGCGGTGCGCAGGATGACGGGCGCCTGGAAACGCTTGTACTCGGCGAGGTCGATGGCGCGCGCCCAGCGGGCGACGGTCGCGTCGGCGAGGCCCGCGGCCCGGGCGATCGTCGGCCCGTCGTGGTCGCGGTCCACCCGGCGCCGCGCGTGGGCGGCGCGGGGGGCGTGGGCGGGAGCGGAGGCTGGGGCGGG
>JBJTJU010000318.1:0-12068 GCA_046096165.1 Phycisphaerales bacterium
TTGTGGATCTGCGTGTGGCAGTTCATGCAGGTCTGCGTCGGAGGGGGGGAGCCGGGGCGGGTCCGCGACTCCCTCTCCCCCAACGAGGGCGAGCAGCGGCCCGGCGTCCCCGAGCCGCTGGCGCGGGTGGCGACATGGAACCACGAGCTGGGCGCGAAGCCGGTCGGCGTGCACTGCCGGCGCGCGGTGGCGGACCTGCTGCCCAGCCTTGCCGCGAGCGGCCTGCCGCGCGACCGATTCGTCTTCCACTGCTTCACCGAGGGTCCGGACGAGGCGCGCGCCGTGCTCGACTTCGGCGCGTGGATCAGCTTCACCGGCGTGGTGACCTTCCGCAGCGCACCCGAGGTGCAGCGCGCGGCGATGCTGGTGCCGATGGACCGCCTGATGTGCGAGACCGACGCGCCCTACCTCGCGCCCGAACCCGTGCGCGGCACGCGCCCGTGCACGCCGGCGATGGTGATGCACGTCGCGCGGCACCTGGCGGTGCTGCGCAACGTGCCGTGGGAGGACTTCGAGCGCACGGTGGACGCCAACGCCTGCCGCTTCTTCGGGCTTCCCGAGGGGTGCGGGCGATAGCCTGACCGCCCACGCATGCCGCGCGACCAGGACCATCTCCAGGACGAGGGCGGCGGGGGATTGATGAGCTTCGGCGACCACCTCGACGAGCTGCGCACGCGGCTGGTCAAGGCGCTGGTGGTGCCCTTCGTGCTGGCGATCGCGGTGTTCTCCGGCGCCTCGCACGTGCGCGCGTTCCTGGTGCGGCCGCTGGTGACGGCGCTCGCGGCCGAGGGCCAGCCCACCAACCTGCAGGTCCTCAGCCCCACCGAGAGCCTGATGGTGGACCTGCAGATCTCCATCTGGACCGCGGTGGTGGCGTCGCTGCCCTGGATCATGTGGCAGCTCTGGCTCTTCGTGTCGCCGGGGCTCTTCGCGCACGAGCGCCGCTACGCGCGCTTCCTCGTGCCGCTCTCCACGCTTCTCGCGGCGGCCGGGCTCACGGGCCTCTACCTCGTGATGCCCTACATGCTGCGGATGCTGATCTCCTTCGGCGCCGAGCCGCCGCGTGCGGTGGCCGCCGCGGCCGCGCCCGACGCCGCGGCACCCGCGATCCCGGTGCTCGAGGCCGACCCGCCCGCCGCGCGGCCCGGGCAGCTCTGGATGCTCAAGTCCGACGGGCAGCTCTACGTCGCGGTCGACGCGGGCCGCAAGGACGGCGCGCTCGAGGTGCGCACGGTGGCCACGCGTACCACCGGGGACCTCTCGCAGCAGTACCGGCTGCAGGAGTACGTCGACTTCCTGATCTTCTTCGCGGTGGCGGTGGCGATCGCCTTCCAGATGCCGGTGGCGGTGCTGCTCCTCGGGTGGGTGGGCATCCTGGACACGCGGATGCTGCGCAAGCACTGGCGCCACGCGCTCTTCGTCTGCGCGATCATCGCGGCCGTGATCTCGCCGACGATCGACGCCTTCAGCATGGTCGCGCTCACCATCCCGCTCTACATGCTGTACGAGCTGGGAATCGTGCTGCTGACCATCGCGCCCTCGCGCGCGGTGGCCGAGGGCGGCGTGGTGCGCAACGCGCTCGGCACGCTGGTCGGGCGCCCGAAGTACCGGCGCACGCGGACCGACGGCAACGAGGGCGACGAGTGAGGCCGCGCCGGCGGCGGGGCCTCGCGGTGCGGCTCGCCGGGGCGCGCGCGGCGCGCGGCGGGGCGCGCGCCAACGACGTGGCGATGATGCTGCGGGCCATGGGCCTCGCGCGCCACGCCGCGGCGCGCGGCGAGGTACCGGTCGGCGCGGTCGTCTACCGCGGCCGCACGGTGGTGGCCGAGCAGGCCAACGACCGCGAGGCGACCGGCGACCCCACCGGCCACGCCGAGCTCGCCGCGATGCGCGAGGCCGGCAAGGCGCGCGGCGCGTGGCGTCTCTCCGACTGCTCGCTCGCGGTCACGCTCGAGCCCTGCGCGATGTGCGCGGGAGCGATCGTCAACGCACGGATCGGCCGCGTCTTCTTCGGCGCGCACGACCCGAAGGCCGGTGCATGCGGCAGCCTGTGGGCGATCCCCGCCGACGGCCGGCTGAACCACCGCCCGCCGATCGTCGCCGGCATCCTGGCGCGGCCGTGCGGCCGCCAGCTGACGCGCTTCTTCGCCCGGCGCCGTCAGGAACGCGCCGCCTCGCGCGACGCGTCGACCAGGCCGTCGCCGAGCGCCTCGCGCAGCACCACCGTCGCGTAGGCCCCGGGCGGCAGGTCGAACGCCACGCGCACGTAGGGCCCGTGCTCGTCGAAGCCCGACTCGAGCTCGGGGTTCGAGAGCCGCACCCGCAGCGGACGCCGGTCGCCCGAGGGGCGCGTGCCGGCGCGCTCGAGCCGTGCGGGATCGACGCCGGTCCCGGCGATCGCCGCGCGCTCGGCCTCGGCGACGGCGCCCGAGGCACGCATCGCGTCGGGACCCGGGAGCGGCCCGGTGGCCGAGATCTCGAACCGCGCCGCGCGCGCGTCCGGCGCACGGTCGCCCTCCTCGGCCATCGCGGCATCGTCGACGAGGAACATCGCGCCGTTGGGGTGCTTCACCGCCACGTCCCCGGGAAGCACGCGGTCGAGCGTGCCGCCCGCAATGCGCGCATCGAGCACGCGGTTGAAGACGGCCGACTGCCAGGCGTCGAGCCACAGCTCGCGCGTGGGCGGCGGCACGGCGCGCACGGTGGCGGCCGCGTCGGCCCCACGCGCGCGCGCGGCCGCGGCGCGCCGGCCCTCGACGGTGCCGGCCATCGACTCGCCGCACAGGAGGTCCGCCAGCTCGCCGAGCCGGTCCTGCAGGATCATCGCCCCGAGCAGGTGGTTGTCGCCGCGCATGCCGAAGCGCTGCGGTCCGAAGCCGTTCGGCACGCCGTGCGCCTCCAGCGCGCGGATGCCGCGCCACACCGCGGGCGCGCGGAAGGGCTCGAGCCCGCGCACGCGGATCGAGAAGCGGTTCCCCGCAAGGTGCCCGCGGCGCAGCTTGTTCACGTGCCACGTGGCCCACAGCACCTGGATGCGGTCGTCCTGGATCGAGCGCAGCTCCGGCCGGCGCGGCAGGTGCACGCTCACGGTCTGGCTGGTGACCGCGCAGCGGTCCTTCATGCCGGCGGTGCCGATCGCCTGCGGCCCCACGCCGAAGTGCGCGCACAGCACCGACACCAGGTCCTGGTGCGCGAGGTCCTGCTTCACGATGCGCAGGTAGAGGTGCTCGCCCTCGCCGGACGGCTCGTAGAGCGGCAGCTCCTCCACCAGGAAGTCGCCGGCGCGTTCCTTGATGCGGGCGCCGTCGACGGGCGGCAGGTCGGCGAGGCGCCGCGCGAGCGGGGCGCTCACGCCTCGTCCTCTTCCCCGTCGTCCTCGTCGCCGTCGGGTGCGGCCGTCCCGCCGGCGGAGGGCGGCGGCTCGACGCCAGCGTCGCTCGCCGCCTCGGCGAGCACGGATTCGTCGACCAGGATCGGCACGCCGTCGGCCACGCCGAGCGCGATGGCGTCGGAGGGCCGCGAATCGACCTCGATCACCTCGCCGTCGCGGTCGATCACCAGCTGCGCGAAGAAGGTCCCGGCATCGAGGTGGGTGATGCGGATCTCGCGCAGCCGGCCGCCGAGGGCGCGGATCGTCTCGGCGAGCAGGTCGTGCGTCTGCGGCCTGGGGATCTGCGTGCCCTTGATGCGGCGGTCGATCGCGAACGCCTCCGGCAGGCCGATCACGATGGGGAACGTCCGCGAGCCGCCCGTCTCGGTCAGCTCGATGACCTGCATGTCGGCCATCTCCCGGATGAGGATGCGCGAGAGGTGCATGGGGACCAGCATGTGGGCGCCTTCCCGCGGCCGGCGGGCCGCAGGGCAAATTCTAGGCAGCGCCCGGAACGGTCCCGTGCGGGAATCAGCCGCGCTCGGCGGCGCGGAAGAGCTCGAGGAGCTCCGCCGGGCCCGCGGCGGAATACACCTGCTCGCGGAACGACGGGTTGGTCATCAGGCGCGAGATGCGCCCGAGCGCCTGGATGTGGTCGCTCGTGCGCTCGGGCGGGGAGACCAGGAGCACCACGAGCCGCACCGGCTTGCGGTCGATCGAGTCGTACTCGATGGGCTGCGCGAGGCGGCCGACCGCCATGCACAGGCCGTGCGCCGAGGACGTCTTGCCGTGCGGGATGGCCAGGCCCTCGCCGATCCCGGTCGAGCGCTGCTGCTCGCGGTCCCACACCGCCTTCTTGACGGCGGCGGCGTCGGAGACGCGCCCGGTCGAGGCGAGCGCATCGACGAGCGCGTCGATCGCCTCACGCTTGGTGCCGGCCACGAGTGGCACGAGCACGCACTGCGGGTCGAGGATCTCGGTGACGGTCATCGGCACGGGCATGCGGGCCTCCGAGGTGGAAAACGGCGGATCGGAGATCCTACCGCGCCGCCAGCAGCGCCCCGAAGCCACCGTCGGAATAGGCCGTATCCGGCCCGCCCGGAAGGCCTTCCGGCTCGGCGCGCTCCTGCCGAGCCACGGTCCGGCCGGTGCGCCCGGCGGCCCAGGCGACCTGCTGCTCGTTCTCGGTGGGTTCCAGGCTGCAGGTCGCGTAGAGGATCGCGCCCTCCGGCGAGAGCATCAGGCGGTGCTCCTCGACGATCTGCCGCTGCAGGCGCACCAGCGAGTCGAGCCGCGCCCGCGTGAAGCGGTACTTGGCCTCGGGCCGGCGCGGCAGCACCCCGGTGTTCGAGCACGGGACGACGAGCACCAGGAGGTCGACGCGGCCGACCACGCGGCGCAGACCCTCGGGCGTGGTGACCTTGACGCGCGGGTGCCCCTCGAACGCCTTGGCGAGGGCGCGCAGGCGGGCGCCGTCGACGTCCGTGGCGACCACCTCGGCCTGCGGATGGAGCTCGGCGAGCTGGCCGGTCTTCGTGCCGCGTCCTGCGCAGGCGTCGAGGATGACCGCCGGCCGCAGCGCGTCGGAGAGGTGCACGGGGCGCGCGCTCGCGGCGTCCTGCACGCGCGCACCGGGATGCGCGGCGAGCGCCGCCACCAGCGACTCGTGGCCGTCGGTCCAGACGTGGTAACCCGGCCGCGCGTGCGGCACGGCGCGGCCCTCGAGCGTGCCGCCGGCGACGAAGGCCGCCTCCGGCAGCCCCGCGACCACCAGCGGCGCGGGACGCAGGCAGTGCAGCGCGCGCGCGAAGGCGCGTTCGCGCCCGACCGCGTTGATCCAGTGCAGGAAGAGCTCCTCGCCGACGCTCAGCTGCTCGCAGGTGCGCTGCACCTCGTCGCGGCCGAAGACGCCGCGCGTGAGCCGCAGCACCCGGCCGTCGGCCAGCGGCAGCACGTCGTCGCGCCCGCGCCAGCGCGCGGGGTCCGCGGCATCGCCGTCCTCGATGCCGCCGCGCAGCGACACCATGCGCCGCAGCACCGCGTTCACGAAGCCGGGCGCGCCGCGGTGGCCCCTGGCCTTGGTCCACTCCACCGTGTCGTCGACCACGGCGTGATCGGCCTGGTTCCCGAAGAGGAAGAGCTGCGCGGCCGCGCCCAGCACGGCCGCCTTGATCCGGTGGTCGACGTTCTCCCAGCGCCGGTCGATGCACGCCCGCGCGAGCGCGGCGAGCGTCAGCCAGCGCTGCGCCGCAGCGTGCTCGATGGCGCGCGCGAGCGCCGCATCGCGCGCGTCGAGCCCGGGCGTGCCGTGCTCGCCGAACTCCAGGTCGGGAAAGCGGCTCGCCTGCCGCTCCAGCCGGTCGAGCGCGGCGGCGCGTGCAGGCGAGACGGATCCCGTCGGCGGGGTTGGCGCGGTGCGGGCCAGGGGCGGCCTCAGGCCATCGCCATGCGGCGCGCGGGCTTCTTCGCGCCGGCGGGCTTGCCCGCGGACGCCTTGCCCGCGCCGAGCTGGCCGGCCTTCTCGGCGGCCTTGCGCAGGGCGGCGGCCTTGTCGGTCCGCTCCCACGTGAAGGTGCCGGAGCCGCCCTCGCCGGGCGCGCGGCCGAAGTGGCCGTGCGTGGCGGTGGCGCTGTAGATCGGCTTGCGCAGGCCGAGCGAGCGGATGATGCCGCGCGGCGTGAGCTCGAAGTGGCGGCGCACCTCGCGGGCGAGCCACTCGTCGCTCACCGCGCCGGTGCCCTGCGTGTCGACGAGGACGCTCGTCGGCTCGGCCACGCCGATCGCGTAGCTCAGCTGCACCTCGCACACCTCCGCGAGGCGCGCGGCGACGATGTTCTTGGCGATGTAGCGCGCCATGTACGCGGCGCTGCGGTCGACCTTCGAGGGGTCCTTGCCGCTGAACGCGCCGCCGCCGTGGCGGCCGCGGCCGCCGTAGGTGTCGACGATGATCTTGCGGCCGGTGAGGCCGCAGTCGCCGTGCGGGCCGCCGATCTCGAACTGGCCGGTCGGGTTGACGTGCACGGTGATGCGGTCGTGCCACCACTTGCCGAGGACCGGCTTGATGATGTGCTTGATGACCTCGGCCTTCAGCTTCTTCTGGCCGGCGGGCCCGTTCCACACGGGGTCATGCTGCGTGGAGAGGACGACGGTGTCGATCCGCTCCGGCGTGAGGCCGTGGTACTCGACGGTGACCTGGCTCTTGGCGTCCGGGCGCAGGCCCTTGACGATGCCCTTCTCGCGCACGTGCGCCTGGCGCTTCACGAGCTCGTGCGAGAGCGCGATGGGGAGCGGCATGAGCTCCGGCGTCTCGCGGCAGGCGAAGCCGAACATCATGCCCTGGTCGCCCGCGCCCTCGCGGTCGACGCCCATGGCGATGTCCGGGCTCTGGCGGCCGAGCACCACGCTCACGCCGCAGCTCTTCCAGTCGAAGCCCTTGAGCGCGTCGTCGTAGCCGGCCTTGCGCACCGCGGCGCGCACGATGTCGGCGACGTTCACGGTGGCCTTGGTGGTCACCTCGCCGGCGACGACCGCGAGGCCCGTGGTCACCAGCGTCTCGCACGCCACGCGGCTCATCGGGTCCTGCGCGAGGATCGCGTCGAGGACCGCGTCGCTGATCTGGTCGGCGAGCTTGTCGGGGTGACCCATCGAGACGGACTCGCTGGTGAACAGGTAGCGCTTGTCGTGCATGGACATTGGGAAGGTGCTCCGGAGCCTGGGGTTCGGCCCGGCTGGAATCCGGGCAAGGCCGGCGATGCTATCGGTCCCGGGCAGGCGGCCGCAAACGCACGGAGCGCGTGATGGGGCGGGCAGCCGGCGCAACCTGCCTCGGAATGCCCGGTCGGCCGTGGACACGGCCCCGGGAACCGCTAGGTTCTCGAACACCGACGCGGCACCCAACCCGGGTGCCGCGGGCGGCGTATCAATGGTCGTGATCGCCTCCGTCCCCCTGGCCTGCATGCTTGCGCTCGCCGCCCCGGGCGGTGTGGCGATGCCGCTGCAGGCGGCCGCGCCCGCCGCGGTGCCGGCCGCCGAGTCGGTGGTGCCGGTACGCGTGCACGTAAAGCTTGCGCCGGGGGCGTCGATCGCGGTCGGCGCCGACGGCGCACCCTCGGCGCGACGCGCCGACGGACGGATCGACGCGGGCCTCTCGCGCGCGATGGCGCGCGCGGGCGTGCGCGGGGTGCACGCTGCCCTGGCGGTGGCGCCGCGCGACCTCGCGCGTGCGCAGGCCGCGGGACTGGACCGCTGGACGGAACTCTCGATCACGGACGGCGCCGATCCGCGCGCGGCGGCGGCGGCAGTCGCGGCGTCGGGGGGGCTCGTCGAGCGCGCCGAGCCGATCGGCCTCGGCGGCATCGCCTCCGACGCGCCTGCACCCAGTGACCCGCTCTACCCGCAGCAGCACGCGCTCGAGAACACCGGCCAGCTCGTCGGCGGGGTCGCCGGCGAGTCGGGCTCCGACATCCGCGCGCGCGGCGCGTGGCACCTCTCGGTCGGCCGTGCCGACACGGTCGTCGCCATCCTCGACAGCGGCGTCGACCCGCACGAGGCGTTCGCCGACCGCATGGTGCCGGGCTGGAACGTGCCCGCCGGAAACGACGACACCCTCAGCCAGTGCTCGCAGCACGGCACGCACGTCGCGGGCATCGTCGCCGCGCGCGGCAACGACGGCCAAGGCACGGCGGGCGTGGCATGGAACGTGCGGATCATGCCGGTCACCGTGCTGACCGGGTGCAGCGGCACCACCGCCGCGCTCGCCTCCGGCATCGTGTGGGCCGTCGACCACGGCGCCACGGTGCTCAACGCAAGCCTCCAGTACTCGGTCGAGAACCAGGTGCTGCGTGACGCCATCGCCTACGCCATGTCGCAGGGTGCGGTCCTGGTGGCCGCGGCCGGCAACACCGGTGCAAACGGCGTGGCCGTCCCCGCGCGCTGGCCCGAGGTCGTGGCGGTCGCATCGATCGACTCGATGGGCACGCCCGCGTCGAACTCCGCGATCGGCCCGCAGCTCGACCTCGCCGCGCCGGGCGTGTCGATCCTCTCGACCATCGAGCCGGGCGCCCACGGCCTGAAGTCCGGCACCAGCATGGCCGCGCCCTTCGTCACGGGCACCATCGCGCTCATGCGTGCGGTGGCGCCGTCGATCGCGCCGCGCGACCTGGCGCCCATCGTCAACGCGACCGCGGTCGACATCACGGTGCCCGGCTTCGACACGCGCACGGGCTTCGGCCGGCTCGATGCCGCCGCCGCGGTGCGCGAGGCGCGCCGGCGCGCGGGGCTCGGGGACCTGAACGGCGACCTTGCCGTCGACGGCGACGACCTCGGGCAGCTGCTGTCGGCGTGGGGCCCGTGCACGTACGCCTGCGCCGCGGACCTCACCGACGACGGCGCGGTGAACGGCGACGACCTCGGCCGGCTGCTCGCCAACTGGGGCGCGGCGAACTGAGCCCGACGGGCACCCGATCGTTCAGGGCAGCACGGGGCGGCCAAGCTGCACCGCGGCCTCGTCGGCCATCGAGCGGATCACCGGCGACTGCGGGTCAAGCTCCATCGCGCGGCGGAACTCGGCGACCGCGCCGTCGGCATCGCCGAGCTTCACCAGCCCGCGCGCAAGTGCCACGTGCGCGAAGGCGTTGCCCGGGGCCATCTCGAGCGTCCGCCGCACGAGCGCCACGCCCGCGCGGACATCGTCATCGCCGGTGCCGCGCTCGATGAGCGCAAGCGACAGGCGCCGCAGCGACTCCAGGTCCTCCGGCATCGCAGCCACGCCCGCGCGCGCACTCGCGAGCATCCGCGCGTGCTCGCCCTCGAGGTCGAGCCAGATCACCTGCTCCTCGCGCAGCTCGCGCCAGGCGGGCTGCACGGCGAGCACGTCGTCGTACCAGCGGATCGCCTCCTCGCGGCGCGACGGCACCATGCGCACCAGGCGACCGAGCACGATCGCCACGCCCTCGTCGGGGCCGTCGCGCTCCCACGAGCGGCGCAGCACCGCCTCGGCCTCGTCGCCGCGGCGGAGCGCCGCCAGCAGGTAGGCGCGTTCCATGTCGGTGCGCCGCCAGGCGACCGGGAACGGCGACCAGCCCTCGGGCCACGCCGCCGCCACGCCGTAGAGGGCAAGCGCGCGCTCGGCGGCCTGCCGGCCGGCGGCGTCGGGCTCCATCCCGTGCTCGGAGAACACCACCTCGGCGGGGATCGAGACGCGCGCGTCCAGGAGGCGCGCTGCCCACACGCTGGCGTTGAGGGCGCCCGCCCACAGGGTGCAGACCAGCGCCACCGCGGTCACGCCGATCCACGCCGCCCCCGCGCGCGACAGGCGGCCGCGCAGGCGCAGGCGCGCGCCGTGGAAGGAGGCGTTCGCGTCGCGCAGCACGCGCCAGGACTTCCACGACAGGAAGGTGACGCAGACGGCGATGCCGGAGGCGAAGAGGAGCGGCACGCCGACGTACGCGCCGCGCACGGCCAGCAGCGTTCCCACCGCGACCGCGGCGAGCGCCACCTCCTCGGGCCACGAGAGGTCATGGCGACGTTCGGCCGCCGCCGCCGCGCGCGTGCCCGCGCGCTCCACCGAGATCGCCGGCCCGCCGTGGCCGAAGCGGAGCGCCTCGTTCGGGCACGTCGACACGCAGTCCATGCACTTCATGCAGCCGGTGTCCACCACCATGCCGTAGTCGCGCACCTCCTCGTGGACGCGCACGTTGCTCGTGCACACGGCGGTGCAGTGGCCGCACTGCTCGCAGCGGTCGTGGTCGACCACGATGCGCATCGGCGCCACCTCGTCGAGCGGCGCGAAGAACCCGCCGTAGGGGCAGGCATACGTGCAGTAGCCCTTGGTGCCCAGGAGCCACACCACCAGCACGCCGCTCACCAGGACGAAGGGGATGCCCATCGCCCAGCCCGGGAACGACGCCCAGAAGTCCTGCGTCACCAGGTGCGTCGACCAGCCCGGCCAGCGCAGGTCCGGCTGCGTCCATGGCGCCACCGCGAAGCGGTAGAAGAGCGGCCACACGAACATGTAGAGCGCCAGGCAGAGCGGCAGCCACACGAGGAGCCGCGAGCGGAACGGCCTCGGCCGGATCCCCGCGCGCGCCAGCAGCCACGCCGTCCCGTCCTGGATGGCCACCCAGTGGCAGCCCCAGCCGCAGAACCAGCGCCCGAGCAGGGCGGTGGAGAGGAGCGCGACGCCGAAGAAGATCGCCCCGACCGTGACGATGCCGTCCTTCACGGTCTCCATCGACTCGCTCGGCTCGATCGGCGCGAGCGTCGCGCCCATCGCCAGCCACTGCACCACGTGGCCGATCATGAAGACCCACACGCCCGCCAGCACCGCCGCACGCTTCCAGCCGCGGCGCGAGCCGAAGGACGTGCGCCGGGGCGCGCCGGCGGCGCCGAGCACCGGCAGCTTCACGGTGGTGGGCCGCGGGGAGCACGTCGACATGGCGACGATCGTAGGGTGCGCGGGGAACGCTGCCCGCCGTGGGCCGTCGGGGCCAGTCCTATACTCGCTCCCCCGAAGGGCGCCCATGGACCGTGACCTGTACGAGATCCTCGGCGTGCCGCGCACCGCGAGCGCCGACGACCTGAAGAAGGCGCACCGCACGCTGGTGCGGAAGTTCCACCCCGACGTCAACAAGGAGCCCGGGGCGGCCGCACGCTTCAAGGAGATCCAGGAGGCCTACGACGTCCTGGCCGACGACGAGAAGCGCGCGCGCTACGACCAGTTCGGCATGGCCGGCGTGCGCGCCGGGCCGGCCGGCGGCCCGGGCGGCGGCGGCGCACCGGGCGCCGACCCCTTCGGCGGCGCCAATCCGTTCGGCGGCGGCGGCCAGGGCTGGCAGAACGTCGATCCGTCGACCTTCGAGGACGTGTTCGGCTCGGTGTTCGGCGGCGGGCGCGCGCGCGGCGGACGCGGACGCGGCTTCGGAGGCTTCGGCGGCTTCGAGGAGGCCGACGCGGGTCCGCAGAAGGGCCGCGACCTCACCATGGAGGAGACGGTCGACTTCACGACCGCGGCCCTCGGCGGCAAGCGCTCGATCACGGTGAACGGCCAGGGCATCCAGCTGTCGATTCCCGCGGGCACGCTCGACGGCGCGCGCCTGGCGGTGCGCGGCAAGGGCGCTCCCGGCGCGTCGGGTGGCACGGCGGGCGACCTGATCGTCACCGTGCGCGTCGCACCGCACCCGTGGCTGCGGCGCGAGGGCGACGACCTGGTGATGGACGTGCCGCTCACCATCGCGGAAGCGGCGCTCGGCACCACCGTCAAGGTGCCGCTCCTCTCCGGCTCGGTGCAGATGCGCATCCCGCCCGGCGTGAAGAGCGGCCAGCGGCTGCGCGTCAAGGGCAAGGGCATCCAGCCGGCGAAGGGCCAAGCCGGCGACTTCCATGCGGTGATCGCCATCGAGGCGCCGAAGGACCTCGACGCGCGCGGCAGGGAACTCGTCGAGGAACTCGCACCGCGGCTTCCGAGCCCGCGCACCGGCGCGCAGTGGCGGGAGTGACGGCACGCAGCGGGGCGCGCGGCCGCCCTCAGCGACCGTAGCGCCGGCGCGTCGACTCGACGAGCGCCAGCACCTCGGCCGGGCGCGCGAGCATGATCCACGCGGCGTCGTAGCCCGGGCCGGGGCCCGCCAGGAACGTGATCGACCCGGTGCCGAGCGCGCGGTCGGTACGCGTGCGCACGAGCTCGATGCGCCGCAGCGCA
>JBJTJU010000319.1:0-5472 GCA_046096165.1 Phycisphaerales bacterium
CGACAGCGCCTCGACCGCCTCGGCCTTCATGGCCTGCACGGCGTCGGCGCGCTGCGCGTCGCTCAGGACCGGCCACGGCGTGGCGGTGGCGTCGTCGGGAAGCACGGCGTCCTGCAGGCGGCGCTCGCGCTCCATCCGCTCGCGCTCCTCGCGCGCCGCGGCCGCCCCGCGGGCGCGCGTGCGCGCGGCGTCGATGTCGGCCTCGGGGGTTCCGCGCCGGCGCGCCTGCCCGAAGGCCTCGGCCGCGAATCGCTCGCCGCCGTTCGAGGAGGCGAGCAGCTCGCCCAGCCGCAGCCACTGCGAGGCGTCGGACTTGTCCATCACCTGCATGTAGAGGCGGCGCACGTCCGGGCCCACGAGGTCGAGCCACGCATGCCGGCCGAACGAGCCCTCGATGCCGTCGTCGCTCCAGCGGCGCAGCTGGCCGGAGAAGGTCGCGCCCGAGACGAGCTTGCCGCGCACCTCGAGCGGGCGGGCAAGCGTCCGGTCCTCGGCCGACGAGGCGCCGAGCAGCACGCACGCCACAATGGCAGCGGCGACGCGGAGGACTCGGGCGAGCGGCAGCACGATGGAATCCTAAGCCGCGGCCCGCTCCCGCCACGGCGAGCGCACGCGACGCAACCCCGTGCCCGGAATGGCCTTGCGGCCTCTCCCCGGGGCACCCCCGCGGGGGCCGCCGCGCCCGGAACGGCGGAAATCGCCTCGATTCCCCACGTCCCCTTCAGCGCTCCTTCCGGCGGGCCGATGACCCCCCGGAAGCCGGTCCGCGGGCATGCGGCTTGCTTCCAGGAATCTCGCGGGCCGTTCCCGCAGTTCCTAGCATTCCCCGCTCGCGTTTCGTACGGTCGAGGGCGGGAAGAAGGTCCGGCGACCCGGACCGCATTCGTCCAAGGAGGCTCCGCATGTTCGAACGACTCACCGATCGGGCCCGCAAGGTCATGGCCCTGGCCAACCAGGAGGCCCAGCGGTTCAACCACGAGTACATCGGGACCGAGCACATCCTGCTCGGCCTGGTGAAGGAAGGCTCGGGCGTCGGCGCGAACGTGCTGAAGAACCTGGACATCGACCTGCGCAAGGTGCGCCTCGAGGTGGAGAAGCTCGTCAAGAGCGGCCCCGAGATGGTCACCATGGGCAAGTTGCCGCAGACCCCGCGCGCCAAGAAGGTCATCGAGTACGCGATCGAGGAAGCGCGCAACCTGAACCACAACTACGTGGGCACCGAGCACCTGCTTCTCGGCCTGCTGCGCGAGCACGACGGCGTCGCCGCGCAGGTGCTGATGAACCTCGGCCTGAAGCTCGAGGAGGTGCGCGAGGAGGTCCTGAACCTGCTCGGCGCCGGCTCGGAGCAGGAGCGCGACGAGGCGCCCCAGCAGCCCGCGGAGCCGCAGGCCCAGGAGCCCGGCCCGCAGGAGGGCGGCGCCACCGCCCGCCGCGGCAAGAGCAAGACCCCCGCGCTCGACAGCTTCGGGCGCGACCTCACGGAGCTGGCCAAGAACGCCGAGCTCGACCCGGTCATCGGGCGCGAGCACGAGATCGAGCGCCTGATCCAGATCCTGAGCCGCCGCACCAAGAACAACCCGGTGCTGCTGGGCGAGGCCGGCGTCGGCAAGACCGCCATCGTCGAGGGCCTGGCGCAGCGCATCATCGCGCAGGAGGTCCCGGACCTCTTGTACGAGAAGCGACTGGTGGTGCTCGACCTCGCCAGCATGGTGGCGGGCACGAAGTACCGCGGCCAGTTCGAGGAGCGCATCAAGGCGGTGATGAACGAGGTGCGCCGCGCCAAGAACATCATCCTCTTCATCGACGAGCTGCACACCCTGGTGGGCGCCGGCGGCGCCGAGGGCGCGATCGACGCGTCCAACGTGCTCAAGCCTGCCCTCGCCCGCGGCGAGATCCAGTGCGTGGGCGCCACCACCTTCGACGAGTACCGCAAGTACATCGAGAAGGACGCGGCGCTGGAGCGGCGCTTCCAGTCGATCCCGGTCGAGCCGCCCAACGGCGAGCAGACGTTCCTGATCCTGCAGGGACTCCGCGAGCGCTACGAGAAGCACCACAAGGTGCGGATCACCGACGAGGCCCTGAAGGCCGCGGTGGACCTGTCGGGCCGGTACATCACCGGCCGCGTGCAGCCGGACAAGTCGATCGACGTGATCGACGAGGCCGGCGCCCGCCTGCGCCTGCGCAGCATGACCAAGCCGCCGGACCTCGCCGAGATGGAGGGCCGCATCGAGCGCCTGTCCATCGAGAAGGACGAGGCGGTGAAGAACGCCGACTACGAGAAGGCCGCCGAGCTGCGCGACCAGGCCGAGAAGATGCGCAAGGAGAAGGAGCGCATGCAGCAGGCCTGGCGCGACCGCATGAACGAGGTCGACGCCGTGGTCGACGAGAACGTCATCGCCGAGGTCGTCAGCAAGATGACCGGCGTGCCGCTCACCCGCCTGGAGAAGGAGGAGAGCGCCCGCCTGCTGCAGCTCGAGGCCGAGCTGCACAAGTCGGTCATCAGCCAGGACGAGGCGGTCAGGCAGGTCGCCCGCGCGATCCGCAAGGCGCGCTCGGGCCTGAAGGACCCCAAGCGCCCGATGGGCAGCTTCATGTTCCTCGGCCCCACCGGCGTGGGCAAGACCCTGCTCGCCAAGGCGCTCGCCGAGTTCATGTTCGGCGACCCCGACGCGATGATCCGCCTCGACATGTCCGAGTACATGGAGAAGCACAACGTCAGCCGCCTGGTGGGCGCGCCCCCCGGCTACGTGGGCTACGAGGAGGGCGGCCAGCTCACCGAGCGCGTGCGCCGGCGGCCCTACTCCGTCGTGCTGTTCGACGAGGTGGAGAAGGCCCACCCGGACGTCTTCAACATGCTCCTGCAGGTGATGGACGACGGCCACCTGACCGACTCGTTCGGCCGGCGGATCGACTTCCGCAACTCCATCGTCATCATGACCTCGAACATCGGCTCCGACATCATCAAGGGCGGCGCCAACTTCGGGTTCGGCAAGCGCCAGGAGGTGCAGGACTACGAGAAGATCAAGAAGTCCCTGCACAGCGAGGCGGAGAAGTTCTTCCGTCCCGAGTTCATCAACCGGCTTGACGACATGATCGTGTTCCGGCCGCTCGTCAAGGCGGACCTGACGCACATCATCGACCTCGAGCTGGCCAAGGTGCGCGACCGCCTGAAGGCCCGCGGCATGACCCTCGAGGTGAGTGACGCCGCCAAGGACGTCCTCATCGACAAGGGCTACCACCCCGACTTCGGTGCCCGTCCGCTGCGCCGCGCGCTGGCGCAGTTCATCGAGGACCCGCTGGCCGAGCGCCTGCTCAGCGGCGAGTTCGCCGACGGGACGACCATCCGGGCGACCCGCGAGGAAGGCAAGGACTACCTGACGTTCGAAGGGGCGCAGGAGCCCAAGGGCGAGGCCCCCAAGGCCGAGCCGCAGCCGGCCTGACCGCAGGCCATCCCATCACCAGCCCCCCGCCCGCCGGCCGTGCGAAGCACGCCGGCGGGCGTGCTTTCGGGGCCAGGCGGGCCGAACGCCCTAGCATCCCGGCCATGACCGCCCCTGCCGACGGCCGCGCCGGGTCCGACGCATCACGCCCGCCCGAGCGCCTCATGCTCGCCGGCCCGCGCGGCCGCCTCGAGGAGCTGTTCCGCGTCATCCGCATCGCCGCGGAGTTCATCCGAGGCTTCCGCAAGCTGCACTTCGTCGGTCCGTGCGTCACCGTCTTCGGCAGCGCGCGCTTCAAGGACGACCACCGCTGGTACCGGATGGCGCGCGAGGTGGGCCGTGAGCTCGGCGCACGCGGCTTCACCGTGATGACGGGCGGCGGACCGGGCGTCATGGAGGCCGCAAACCGCGGGGCGAAGGACGCAGGCGCACCCAGCCTCGGCTGCAACATCATCCTGCCGCACGAGCAGTCGGCCAACCCGTGGTGCGACCGCTGCGTGGAGTTCCGCTACTTCTTCGTGCGCAAGGTGATGCTCCTCAAGTACTCGTACGGATTCGTGGTGCTGCCGGGCGGCTACGGCACCATGGACGAGCTGTTCGAGACGCTCACCCTGGTGCAGACGGGCAAGATCACCGACTTCCCGATCGTCATGATGGGCAAGGATTACTGGGACGAGCTCGACGACTTCGTGCTCAAGCGCATGATCCCCGATGCCACGATCAGTCCCGGCGACCGCGGACTGGTGAAGTTCACCGATGACCCGGCCGAGGCGGCTGCCTTCATCGCCGAGGCCGCGCAGCGGCGGTTCGGCCTGCGCAAGGGCGTACCCGCGCCGCGGAAGCGGTGGTGGCTCCTGGAGCGGTGACGGACACCCGGCGCGTAGCCGAGTGCTTTCAGGACGCGTCGACCTCGGCTTCGTCCTCGGCCCCCGCAGGCGTGACGAACTTGACCTTCCAAACCGGCCCGGCGTCCTCGGACTCGAGCTCGAGCTCGGCGACCGTGGCACCGCCCGTGACCGCACTCGTGACCGCGTTGCGCGCCGGGACGGTGACCGAACCCAGCGCATCGATCTCGTCCTGGTAGTTGGCCAGCTGCATCGCCGAGGGGGTCCAGGTCCGCGAGCCGACGACGGCACCCGTCGCGGCATTGACGCGCACCTCGACGAGGCGGGAGGCCGGGGCGTTCCACTGGAGCACCGACACCAGGCTGACGGAGCCCTGGCGCTCGACCTCGGCCTCGAGGATGGGCAGCGGCGAGGAAGCCAGCGCGGCGGTCAGCGACGCATTGAACCGAGCCACGGAAACCGACCGGGCCGCGTTGTCGTCGCCGTCGTCATCTCCGTCCGGGCTGTCGTCGTAGCCGTCCTTGTCATCGTCGTCGTCGGCGGAGTCGGCGTCGTCGGCGAGGGAATCGTTGGAGTCGTCGTACAGGTCGCCCCAGGCCTTGAAGTCATCGACGCGGCAGTCCATGGTGATTCCCGCGTGCGACCAGGCGAGGAACGCGACCGAGATGCCGGTCGCGGCACGGTCGGCGAACAATGCGTCGACGCCATCGATGGAGAGAACCGGCATCGCACCGCCGTCTCGGTACAGGTCGATCGAGACGCCGAACCCGGTCGAGCAGACCATGCGGTAGTCGAACTCCCCGGACCCGATGAGGCAGGAGGCCGAATCCACCACCTGGCCGCCCTTTCGCACAGACATCACCAGCCGCCGGGAGCTGCTGTTGCGGATCACCTCGATGTTGATGCCGTCCCGGTAGCCGGCGGTGGCGGTGAACGCGCCCCAGCCCATGGCGATGCCGGCACGCCCGGACCGGGCGGCGTTGGCCACGGTGGAGATGATCGACATCTGCGTCCAGTCAATGACGAACCCGTCGTTCCAGTCGAAGCGCTTGGTGAGGCGGTACGAAGCGGAGCTGGCGACGCCGCGTCCCTCGAAACGGAGCTTGCCGGACGCCTCGCGGACCTTGCAGCCCATCGAGTTCGAAGACTCCTGCTCAAGCCACAGGGTGGCGTTGCGGGTGGTGTCG
>JBJTJU010000320.1:0-5392 GCA_046096165.1 Phycisphaerales bacterium
CTATGCATTCAGACCGGAGTCACCATTCGGTGGGGTTGCCCCATTCGGAGATCCGAGGATCACAGCCTAGTTACCGGCTCCTCTCGGCTTATCGCAGGTTCTCGCGTCCTTCATCGCCTCTCAATGCCAAGGCATCCATCACGTGCCCTTTCAGTCTTGGCCATGCCTACCTGACCCCCTGCGGGGCTGGGCATGCCACGTTCGGACTTTGCGGATCCGAACGATCGCACGCGCGTCTCACTGCTCACGCGCGCCGACGACCTGAATCTCGAGATCGTTCTCGGTGTTCAATACTGCGCGGACAGTCGAGGCTCGCACCAGGCCTTGCGGCTTGCTGCGGCGCACGTGTCTGTCGCGCACGACCAACACTTCACTTGTCAAAGACGCCCGAGAGGCTTGGCCAAACGGGGATCGGAAATCGTACTGAAATGCCCGAGGCCGTCAAGGGGGTGAGTGGCGTCACCGAGCAGGAATATGAGGCGGATTTCTTATTGGCCGAGGCGCTGGTTATACGCCAGCCTGCCCTGCCCCGCCGGCCCTACCTCGTGCCGCCGGCACCCGCCGCAGAGGCCGACGACGCGGCGGCTTGCGCGCGCAGCTTGGCCCGGTCGGGGTCGTCGCTGTCGATGGCCGGGATGCGGATCTCGTGGCCGGGACGGCTGCTTGAGGCGATGACGACGATGCCAGGACGCCGGTCACGGGCCTGCTGCTGCAGCTCGCCGCGCGCGTCCCCGCGCCCGGCGATGTCCTCCACGACGTCGACGAGGTAGTGCTCGGTGGTGAAGTCGACCGGTCCGCCCGCGGCGCGCTCGTCGACGCGGCCGATCCGCTCGCCGGGCTGCACGCTCATCTCCGCCCGGCGCCACTTGCCGTCCACGAGGCGGAAGATCTCGAACTGCGCCGAGCCCAGGCCCATGGCGCCGTCGCCGGCATTGGCGCGCGTCAGGAAGAAGCGCACGCTCGGGGAGACGCGGATCTCCTGAGACCAGTCGCTCACCGGCGACTCCAGGACGCACGCCGCCGCAAGCCCCTTGTCGCGCTGCCCGTCGACGAGCAGGTTGCCACGGGCGAAGAACGGGTTGTAGGCGCGGATGCGCGAGCGGTACTGGTAGGTGCTGCCGGGCTCGACCTCGAGGTCATGGCCCCAGACGAGGAGCTCGTCCTTGGAGGCGAGCGTCGGCACCGCCGCCGCGGCGGCCTTGTTGCCGCCCGCGTCAGGGCCCGGCCCCAGCTCGGCCTGGAGCTTGGCGATGTCCGCCTCGGCGCGGCGGAGCTGCGCCGTCTTCGAACGCCGCTCGGTGGCCTTGCGCTTGGCTTCCTTGGCATCGGCGTCGGCGTTGGCGTTGGCCTTGCCGCTCATGCTGCCGCCGCCACCCGGGCCGCCGGGACCGCCACCGGGGCCACGCCCGCCCGGGGCGTCACCGCCGGACTTGCGCTCCTCCTCCTTGCGCCGGCGCTCCTCGTCCTTGCGCTCCTGCTCGGTCTTGCGCTCCTTCTCGTCGTCCCACGGGCCGCCGAGCTTGTTCAGGTCGGCGAGCAGGCTGTCGGCGCGGCGGCGCTTCTCCGTCAGCTGCGTCTGCAGCTGCATGCGCCGGCGCACGATGCCCGCGTCCTCGCCCGGGGCCGCATCGCCGCCGGAGGTCGCCGCCATCAGCAGCTCGGGCGACACGAACGCCTGGTTGACCGTCTCGTAGAAGGTCGGCTGGAGGACCTCCTCCTGGTTGTCGTCGATCCCCAGCAGCTGGAACACCTCGTCGCGGATCATCGCGTCGGGGTTCGGGATGCGGCCGCGGAAGTTGAGCTCGGCGTCGCGCGAGGCGAACACCGGGACCTCGACCGCCTCGCCCCAACTGCCGTCGGCGCGCTTCTCGCGGCGCTCGAAGACGATGTCCAGCACGTAGGCGCGGTCCTGGTACCAGATGCCCGGGATGGCGCTGCGCGGCGGGTTCGCCGCGGCGTCCGACGCCGCCAGCTCCGCGCGCAGCTTCTTGAGGTCGATGCGCGCCACCGGCGTGGTCCACACCACGTCCTTGGGCTGGGTGATCTCGCTGCCGAAGCGGGCGGCGATGGCGGGCGAGGCCTTCGCGGCCTCCTTCGCGCCCTCGACGGTCAGCGCGTCAGCGGTCTCCTGCACGCCTTCCATGCGCAGGGCCGGCACCTTCGGCTCGTAGTACCAGACGTCCGCCTTGGCGCCGCCGGTCTTCACGAGCATCGCGTTGAAGCTCGGCGACGTGCGCGCGAGCGACCCCACCGGCGACACGGGCTTGCCGCGGCGCTCCTCGAAGCTCGACTCGGCGAGCTTGATCTGGTCCTCGGCGGGAAGCTCGATGCTGCCCGTGCCCTCGAGCTTCGTCGCGATCTGCTTCGCCTTGCGCTCGAGCGCGGCGTCGACCTCGGGGAAGACGACCTCGTTCTGGCCGACCTTCGCCTTCGGCGTGGACACCACGTGCCAGCCGACGATGCCGAGCGCGATCAGCAGCGCCCCGCCGAGCACCATCTTCTCGAGGTGCTGCTCGAAGACGTTGATTCCCTTGACTTTCATCGGCGTCGCTCCGTGTGGTTCGGGGCCATTGCGGTCATGCGCTCGGCGCGGCGTCCGCCGGCGCGGCATCGGGGGCGGCCGGCGGCGGGTCATCGCTCGTGCGGCCGTCGGTTCCCTTGGACTTCTGCAGCTCGGCCGGCATGAGCCGGGCAAGCCACGACTTGAGCCACACCGTCTCGATGCGCATCATGACCTCGGACACCTGGTCCGGGCCGTAGATGAACCCGAGGTCGGCGGCCTCGAACGCGTCCGCGGGGCGGACGGACATGTCGGTCACCGTCATGAAGTTGCGCCGCGAGATGGCGTTCATCACCTCGGGCAGCCGCGACGTCGCCACCACCATGCGCACGGTCACCATGCGCACGTCGTAGAGCGGGTTCGTCACGCGCCCGGTCATCGAGCGGGAGAAGTCGTACGGCACCGCCGCCTTCAGGTCGATCGGGGGCAGCGCGGGCGCCGCGGCCTCGGCGACGATCGCGCCGTCGGCGGGTGCGGAGCCGTCGGCCGGCGCGCCCTCGGCCGGCGGGGCCTCGGCCTCGCCGCCGAGCCCGGCGGGCGGCTTGGGCTTCGCGGACTCCTCGGCCACCGAGATGGAGAGGATGCGCTTGACCGGCGCCTCGATCACGCTGCGGTCCTTCGAGTTGGCGTCGGCCAGGGCGCGCACCGCGTCCTCGATCGCCCAGAAGCGCCACTGCCAGCCGAACATCCGGCCCTCGGAGGGCGGCGTGCCCGCCTCGGCGGCGGACTCGGGCAGGCCGAGCGTCGCGGGATCGGCGTACATCGACAGCGTCGACGCTCGGTCGGCGTAGATCTGGAGCCGCGTCTCCGAGAGCGCCGTCTGCAGGCGCTTCAGCTGGTCGGCGTCGAGCGACTTGCGGTCGGGCTTGCGCTCGAGCGCGATGAACGAGTCCTGTCGGCGCTGCAGCTCGTCGGCCAGGCGCTCGTCGCCCGGGGGCATGCCGACCTTCAGGTCGGCGAGCATCGCGGTGGCCTTCGCCTGCACGGCGTCGAAGACCTCCTCGGCGATCAGGTTGACGTTCTCCTTGGTGACGCGCACGTCGTGGATGAGCGCGGTGCGACCGGCCTGGTTGGCATCGCGCGCACGCTCGTGGGCGCGACGCGCGTCTTCCTTCAGGCGCTTCGCCAGGCGCTCGTACGACGCCACCGTGGCCTGCGACACGACCCCGGTCTTCGGCTCGCTCGCGACGCCCGGCAGCGCGATCTCGACGGTGGAACGCTCGAGCTTCTCCAGGTTGCCCCACTCCTGCGCGCGGCTCTCGGCCGCCGCCGCGCGCTGCGCGCGCATGTCGGAGGCGAACCACCACGCCGCCGCCGGCACCACCACCATCACCGCCACGCAGGCGACGATGACGGGATTGGCCTTGACCCAGGCGAGCGCGACCTTGGCGTCGAACTTGCCGCCGCCGCCCCCTGACTCGCGGCCGGAGTCGCCGCCCTTCTTGCCGAGCGAGCCGAGCTTCTCGCGCAGGTTGCCGATCGCATCGGTGATCGCGCTCACTGCGGGGCTCCTTCCTCGCCGGCCGCCGCGGCGGGGGCGATCTCGCGGCCCACCGGTGCACGCAGCTCGACGGTGAACTTGATGGTCACCGCCGTGGCCGGCTTGCCCACGTAGGGGTTCGGCGCCGCGGGGATGGCCGCGTCGCCGTCGATGTCGACAGGCTCCGCGGCCGAGGTCTTGATCGCGGCACGCGCGGCCTTGCGGTCGCGCGCCCGGTCGTCGGCGCTCTTGCCGCCGGCGCCGGCGCCGCCGTCACCGACCGCACCGCCGCCACCGCTCGAACCGCCGAGGAATCCGCCGCCGCCCACGGTCAGGCTGCCTTCGGTGGCCTTGTTGCGGCCGGACACGGCCCCAGCGCCGCCATCCTGCGGTTCGCCCGTGTCGGTCGGCTCCTCGGTCGCCGGCCCCGAGGGCCCGGTGCCGCCACCCGAAGACTGCGACGCCGTCGCGTTCACCGCCGTGAACTCCGGCACGATGCCCGTCGACGGGATGACGATCACGTAGGGCGCGGCCGGGCGGTCGGCGTTCTTGTTGAGCCAGTCGAGCACGCTCTTCTGGACGAATTCCTTCGCGCCGCGCGCGTCGCGCGGCACCACGAGGCGCATGGTCACGTCGATCGAGCGCTTGGCGGGCGTGCCCTGCGCCAGCTTGTAGCGGCCGGACAGGTCCGCCAGCTCGACCGTGTTCCACTGCTCGTACGGCACCGGCGGGGCCGCCGGGTCGAACGTGGAGAGCAGCGCTTCCTGCGTGCCGGCGGTGGCGATCGCGGCGTTGACGTCGGCCACGAGCCATGGCCATACCTCGCGGTCCTCGAGCAGGTAGACGACGTTGTTCGCCTGCGCGCCCACGTCGGCCTCGCCCTTGGCGGAGTCGAAGGACGACAGGTGCTGCTTGCCCTCGTTGAGGACGCGCGTCACCGCGCCCGGGCGGTCGGCGGCCACGCTGCCCTCGAGCGGCACGAAGAGCGTCGCGGACGCGGCGCACACCAGCACCGCGGCCGCGATGAACCACTTCGCCTTCTTCATCCACACCTGCTCGCGCAGGTCACCCACGGGCGAGAGGTTGATGTTCACCGCGCCCAGGCCCACGCCCTGGAGCGCCAGGCCGATCGCGGTGCCGAGGTTCATGGAGTTGGCCGCGAACTCGCTCGCCGCGCTGCCCTCCACCTTCACCTTCTGGAACTCCTCCAGGCGGCGGATCTCGATGTTCAGCTGGTCGCTCAGGAACTTGCGCAGGCCGGGGATGCGGAACGTGTTCCCCAGCCCGAAGACCTGGGTGATCGGCCGGTCCGGGTTCAGCGAGTCGTAGTGGCTCACCGAGCGCTGCACCTC
>JBJTJU010000321.1:0-10188 GCA_046096165.1 Phycisphaerales bacterium
GTAGTCGGCCTCCAGCTCGCGGATCAGCTCCTCGACGCGGGCGGTGGAGCGGGGGTCGAGCGCGGAGCACGGCTCATCCATTAGGAGCACCTCGGGTCCCACGGCCACGGCGCGCGCGATGCACAGGCGCTGCTGCTGGCCGCCGGAGAGCCCGAGCGCGCTGGCGCCCAGGCGGTCCTTGACCTCGTCCCAGAGCGCGGCGGCGCGCAGGGCGCTCTCGACCAGCTCGTCGAGGTCGGCGCGGGAGAACTTGCGGTGGAGCCGGGGGCCGAAGGCGACGTTGTCGTAGATCGACTTCGGGAAGGGGTTCGGCTTCTGGAACACCATGCCCACGCGCCGGCGCAGCTCCACCACGTCAAGCTCCCGGGCGAGCAGGCTGTCGCCGTCCAGGGTGAGCGTGCCCGCGGCACGCGCGCCGGAGATGGCGTCGTTCATCCGGTTCATCCAGCGCAGGGACGTGCTCTTGCCGCAGCCCGAGGGCCCGATGAAGGCGGTCACGCGGTTCTTCGGGATCTCCAGCGAGATGCCCTTCAGCGCATGGAACTCCCCGTACCACGCGTCGAAGCCGGCGGCGCGGATGCAGGTCGGCGGCGGCTCTGCGGGTGCGGCGGGCTTGATGGGCGCGAGGTCGGGGCGCCGGAGCGTGACGTCGCCGGTGGCGGGGGCGTTCGCGGGCGTGGTCATGGAGGCGCTCATTGGGTGGAACGGTGGAGCCGCTGGCGGATGACGACGGCCACGGCGTTGAAGGTGAGGAGCACGGCCAGCAGCACGATGATCGCCGCGGCCGCCAGCTCGTGGAAGGCGTCGCCGGGGCGGTTGGCCCAGTTGTAGATCTGGAGCGGCAGCACCGTGAAGTCGCTGGCGAG
This sequence comes from Phycisphaerales bacterium, assembly GCA_046096165.1. Taxonomy (GTDB): domain Bacteria; phylum Planctomycetota; class Phycisphaerae; order Phycisphaerales; family SM1A02; genus UBA966. The sequence continues at coordinate 867 of JBJTJU010000321.1, forward strand.
GTTGTTGGGCACCGAGCGGATGAAGAGCGGCACGCCGAGCACCAGGATCGGCGCGGCCTCGCCGATCGCGCGGCTGATGGCGAGGATCGAGCCGGTGAGGATCATGGGGAGCGCCGCCGGCAGCGTGATGCTCCACGTGGCCTGCCAGCGCGTGGCGCCGAGGGCCATGGCGCCGGCGCGCAGGCTGCGCGGCACGGACCGCAGGGCCTCCTGGCTGGAGACGATCACGATCGGCAGCACCACGAGCATGAGCGTGAGCCCGCCCGCGAGCACGCCGTGGCCGAGGGGAAGCTGGAGGTAGAAGGGCGATTCGGGGTCGCCGACCGTGAGCGGCCGGTCGGCGCTGACGGCGCCGAAGAGCCGCACGAACGCCGTGAGGCCCAGGATGCCGTACACGATGCTCGGCACGCCGGCCAGGTTCGAGATGTTGAGCTTGACGAAGGACGTGAGCCGCGAGCGCGGCGCGAACTCCTCGAGCCACACCGCGGTGCCGAGGCCCACCGGGATCGCCGTCAGCGCGCAGATGGCGCACACCCAGATGCTCCCCCAGAGCGCGGCCTTCACGCCGGCCTCGCCGGGACGGCGGCTTGGGTAGTTGGTCAGGAACTCGGTCGACAGGCGGCCGTGGCCGTCACGCCACACCGTGACGAGGAGCACCACGAGGATCAGCACCGCGAGCGCCGTGAGCGCCAGGCACAGCGCCAGGAACGCGCGGTCGGTGCCGCGGCGCAGCGGCTGCGACGAGGCCGGTGCCGCGCCGATGATGTCGGCGGGCCGGCGGGCGGCCGGGGCGGCGGCGACGGGCACCGCCATCAGTCGTACTCCTCGCGGAAGCGGCGGAGGATCAGGTTGCCCGTGACGGTCAGCCCCAGGGTGATCACGAAGAGCACCGCGGCCACCGCGTAGCTCGAGCGGTACTCGACGCCCGTGGCGGGCGCGTCGCCCAGGAAGATCTGCACCATGTAGGCGGTCATGGTCTGCACCTCGGCGCTTGGGTCAAGCGTCAGGGCCGGGTTCCCGCCGGCGGCGAGCGCGACGATCATCGTCTCGCCGATGGCGCGCGTGATGGCGAGCAGCCAGCTTGCCATGATGCCGCTGAGCGCGGCGGGCACCACCACCTTGACGCTCACGTCGAAGCGGGTGCCGCCCATCGCGTAGGCGGCGTCGCGCAGGCTGCGCGGCACGGCGCGCAGCGCGTCCTCGGAGAGGCTCGCGACGATCGGCAGGATCATGATGCCGACCGCCAGGCCCGCGCCCAGCGCGTTGAAGGTGCCGAAGCGCTCGCTCACGTGGTCGTGCAGGAACGGCGTGATCACGGCGAGCGCGAAGTAGCCGTAGACCACGGTCGGGATGCCCGCGAGCACCTCGAGCGCCGGCTTCACCGCCGTGCGCACGCGGGGCGGGGCGTACTCGCTCAGGTAGATGGCGGTCACCAGCCCGACCGGCAGCGCGAACGCCGCGGCGATGGCGGTGACCAGCAGCGTGCCGCACACGAGCGGCCAGATGCCGAACTGCTTCTGGGCCCCCAGGAGCGGCGACCAGGTGGTGCCGGTCAGGAAGTCGGCGACGGACACCTCAGGCATCCCCAGGAACCGGATGGTCTCCGCGGCCAGGATGCCGACGATCGCGAAGGTGGTGACGACCGAGAGCAGCGCGCAGCCGGCCAGTGCGCCCCGGATCAGGCGCTCGCGCGCGTCGCGCACCCGGGCGGTGCGCGGCGTTCCCCGCCGGCTGGCGGCGGCGGCGCGCGCTGCGGGGCTGACGGGCACGGCGGTCATCGTCTGCCCGGCGCGGTCCCCGCGCCGAGGGGCGGATCCTACTTCAGCGGTAGGTCTCGGCGATCGGGCCGTGGACGTCCTTGCCGTCCGGGCCGATGAACTGCGTCCCGGCGCGGCCGGCCTTCAGGTTGGCCCGGGCGCGCTCGTAGACGGCGGCCGGCAGCTTCACGTAGCCGACTTCCTCGGCCAGCTCGCTGGCATGCTCGAGCATGAACGCCGCGTAGGCGGCCACGGCGGGCTTGGCCAGGGCGGGCTTGCTCACGTAGACGAACAGCGGCCTCCCGAACGGTGCGTAGCTGCCGTCCTCGATGCTGTCGTGCGTCGGGGTGACGGCCTTCCCGGACTTCGGGTTGACGACGGGGACCGCGCGCAGCTTCGACTGGTTCTCGGTGAAGTAGGCGAAGCCGAAGAAGCCGATCGCGTTGCGGTCCCCCTCGACGCCGCGCACCAGCACGTTGTCGTCCTCGCTCACGCTCATGTCGCCGCGGATCTTGCCCTCCTTGCCGACCACCACTTCCTTGAAGTAGTCGAAGGTGCCGCTGTCGGTGCCCGGTGAGTAGATCTTCATCGGCTCGTCCGGCCACGACGGGTCGACGTCCTTCCAGGTCTTCGCGCCGCCGTCGGCGGAATAGACCTTGCGGATCTGCTCGATCGTCATCTGCGTGGCCCACGAGTTGGCCTTGTTGACCACGATGGTGAGGCCGTCGAAGGCGACGGGCAGCTCGACGAACTCGATCGAGCGCTTGGCGCACTCGGCCACCTCGCCGGCCTTGATCGGGCGCGAGGCGTTGGCCATGTCGACCTCGCCGGACCCGAAGCGCTTGAAGCCGCCGCCGGTGCCCGACTGGCCGACGGTCACCTTGGCCTTCGGGTTCTTCTTGGAGAACTCCTCGGCGACGGCCTCGGCGAAGGGGAACACGGTCGAGGAGCCGTCGACGCGCACGGGTCCCTCGGCCGACTGCGCGGGTCGCGACGGGGCCAGGGCGAGCATCGCGGCGAGCGAGGCGGCGGCGGCGAGGATCAGGGCAGGGCGGACGGAGCGCATGGTTCGTGGCCTCGGGCGGAGGGGGTGGTCAGGCCGACTGGCGGCCCTCGGTTCGGGTCATTGTCGCGGAATCGGGGGTGGCGCGCGCCAATGGAATCACGTGGTTCGGCCCCATCTCGGCGAGCGGCAGGCGGATCCGGAAGGTGCTGCCGTGGTCGGTGCCGGTGCGGCTCTCGATCTCGGCGCCGCCGCCGTGCGCGACCGCCACGTGCTTGACGATCGCCAGTCCCAGGCCCGTGCCGCCCGAGTCACGGCTGCGCGCGCGGTCGATCCGGTAGAAGCGCTCGAAGAGCCGCGCGCGGTGGATCTCGGGGATGCCGGGCCCGCGGTCGGTGACCTCGATGACGGCGCTCCCGGACTCGGCGCGCGCTGCGACCAGCACCGCCGCGTCGGCCGGCCCGTACTTCACCGCGTTCGTCACCAGGTTGGCCACGGCGTGGGCGAGCAGCCCGGCGTTCCCCATCACCCAGAGGTCGTGGTCGACGGCCACGTCGACGGCGACGCGCTTCTCGGCGGCAAGCGGCGACGCCTGCTCGACCGCCTCGGCGACGAACGCGGCCACGCGCACCGGCGAGGCATCGAGCTCGGCGCGCGCGTCGGGGTCCTCGAGCGACGAGAGGAGGAGCAGGTCGTCGATGATCATCCCGAGCCGTGCGGCGCTGCGCGAGATGGTGCGCGCGAAGCGCGCGGCGTCGGGCTCGAGGGTGAAGCTGTCGACGAGCGTCTCGGCGAAGCCGCGGATCGAGGTGATCGGCGTGCGCAGCTCGTGGCTGACGTTGGCGACGAACTCGGTGCGCAGCGACTCCAGGCGCCTCAGCTCCGTGCGGTCCTCCAGGACGAGCAGCATGCCCGCCGACCCGACCGCGCGGCTCAGCGGCACCACCGCGCAGCGCGCGATGCGCGTCCCTGCCGCGGAGGCGAAGCGGATCTCGGCATCGGCGCGCCGGCTGGTCTCGCGCGCGCCGGCGATCAGCGACTCGAGCTCGGGGCTGCGGGCGAGCTCGACGAGGAGCCGTCCGTCCGCCGGCCGCTCGCCGACGTCGAGGATGCGCTTGGCCGCCGGGTTGATGGTGACGATCCGGTCGAGTGCGTCGAGGGCGATGATGCCCGCGGGTGCCGTCTCGACGATGGCGCGCAGCTCGGCGAGCGCGCGGTCGAGGCGCACCGCCTCGCCGGCGGCTGCACGCGCCCCGCGCACGGGATCGAGGTCGTTGCCGCCGAGGGCGCCGAGGGCCGCGGAGATGCGCCGGCGCTCGGCGCCGCGGGTCCAGCGAACGATGGCGCCGAAGGCCACCGCCGCCCCCGCGAGCGCGAGCGCCAGGACGAAGGGCACGAACCAGTCGGTTGCCGCGGCTTCCTGCGCCATTGCGGGCAGGCTACTCCGCCGCCACCAGGCTCTCGGCGAAGCGGTAGCCGATGCCGCGCACGGTCTCCACGCAGCCGGCGAGGTCGCCGAGCTTCTTGCGCAGCGCGGTCACGTGCACGTCGATGGTGCGGCTGGAGAGGACCACGTTGCGCCCGTGCACGGCGGCGATGATCTGGTCGCGCGTGCGCACGAACCCCGGCCGCTGCGCGAGGTGGTTGAGGATGCCGTACTCGGTGACGGTGAGGTCGACCTGCTTGCCGTGGACGATGACGACGTGGCGGTCGTTGTCCACCACCAGCGCGCCCTCCAGGCGCGCGTAGCGGTCGGAGCCTTCCTGCGGCGGCAGCTCGACCGCACGGCGCAGCACGGCCTTGACGCGCGCCATCAGGATCTTCGGGCTGAAGGGCTTCACGACGTAGTCGTCGGCGCCGATCTCCAGGCCCGCCACGACGTCCGCCTCCTCGCCCTTGGCCGTCACCATCACGACGCTGACGTCCTTGGTCTCGGGCCACTGCTTCATGCGGCGGCACACGTCCAGGCCGCCGACGTCCGGCAGCATGAGGTCCAGGATGACGAGCTCCGGCGGGTCCTTGCGCACCATGTCAAGGGCAAGGCGCCCCGACGGCACGGTCTGGGCCTCGAGGCCCTCGCGCTCGCAGTGGAACTTCACGAGTTCGGCGATGTCTGGCTCGTCCTCGACGATGAGGACTCGGGTGGTTGCCATCGTCTGGTCTCGGTCGCGGAAGCGGGTCTGCCCGGGCCGGCCGTGGCCCGAACGCCTGAGAAGTGTCGCCTGCGATCGTAAAGGTTGGGTTCAAGGATCGTCAGGCCGGGATGATTCGCGCGCAAATCCACGCCCCGGCCCGGATGTCCGGGTGCCCCGCGCGGCCGGTGACGGCGGGAAGCGACGGGGGCACCCCGTCCTGCGCCAGCGCGCCCAGCACCGCCCAGCCGATGGCCTCGCGGTGCGAGGCGGGGATGCCGGCGGCATCGGACATCGCGACCGGCACCTGCGCCGCACGCGCGATGGCCGCCACGAGCGGCCGGTGCCGCGTGCCGCCCCCCGCAAGCACCGCATCGGCCGCGCTGCTTGCGGCGATCGCCGCCCCGATCGATGCGCCGACCGCGGCGGCGACGCTCGCCAGCAGGTCCTCGGGCGCGAGGTCCGCGGCCGCGCGGTCGACGATCGAGAAGCGCTCGTCGCCGGTGCCCAGGCTGCGCGGCCGGTCGCCCGGGGCGAGGGCCGTGCGCAGGGCGTCGACGGTCGACGGGTCGGGCGTGCCGCGCGCGGCCGCCGCGCCGTCGGCGTCGTAGTCGCGGCCCAGCGCGCGGCGCGCCGCGTGGTCAAGCAGCTGGTTGCACGCGCAGAGGTCGGCGCCGCACACCCGTGCGACGTCGGCCTCGGCGTCCGGGCCGCGCGGCGGCAGCACGGTGGCGTTGGCGAAGCCGCCGAGGTTGACCACGGCACGCGCGTGCGCGGTGCGGAAGAGCACCCAGTCGGCAAGCGGCGTGAGCGGCGCACCCTCGCCGCCGTGCGCGAGGTCGGTGCCGCGCAGGTCGAACGCGACGGCGCACCCGAGCGCACGCGCGACCGGGTGCGGGTTGATGAGCTGCCAGCTCACGGGCGGCTGGTGGAAGACCGTCTGCCCGTGGATGGCCGCGAGGTCGATGCGCGCGATGCCGGCCGCGTCGAGCAGTGCTCGCCCCTCTCGCGCGTGCAGCTCGCCAAGCTCGAGCGCCAGGCGTGCGAAGTCGCCGGCGGGCATCGGCACCTGCGTGGCCGCGGCGCGCAGCCGGGGGGCCAGGTCCCCGAGGCCCGCGGAGCGCGTGGCGACCGTCTCGGCGCGGATCGCACGCCCCGAACCCGCGACCCGCACGAGCGCGAGGTCGATGCCGTCGATGCTGGTGCCGGTCATCGCGCCGAGGACGAGCCGGGTCCGTTCCATGGGCGGGATCGTCGCCGTCGCCGGGTCCGGGGTCAAGCGGGCGGCATGGGCGTGCGCGGCGGCGGCCGCCGTAGACTGCACCTTCCATGCCCCGTTCCCTCGTCACCGGCGGCGCCGGCTTCCTCGGCTCCCACCTCTGCGACTCCCTCCTTGCCTCCGGCCACGAGGTGATCTGCCTCGACAACCTGTTCACCGGGCACCGGGACAACGTCAAGCACCTGCACGGGCGGAAGGACTTCACCTTCGTCGAGGCCGACGTGGTCGAGCCCTTCGACTTCAAGGTCGACTTCATCTGGAACCTCGCGTGCCCGGCCGCACCCGGCCACTACCGCTACAAGCCCGTAAGCACCACGATGACCTCGGTGATGGGCACGCTCAACTGCCTGGAGCTCGGGCGCCGCACCGGCGCGCGCGTGTTCCACGCCTCCACCAGCGAGGTGTACGGCGACCCCGAGGTGCACCCGCAGCCCGAGTCCTACCGCGGCTGCGTCAACCCGATCGGGCCGCGCGCCTGCTACGACGAGGGCAAGCGGTGCGCCGAGACGCTCTGCTTCGACCACCGCCGCATGCACGGCACCTCCATCAAGGTGGTGCGCATCTTCAACACCTACGGCCCGCGCATGCACCCCTACGACGGGCGCGTGGTGAGCAACTTCATCCGCCAGGCCGTGTGCGGCGAGCCGCTCACCATCTACGGCGACGGCATGCAGACGCGGTCCTTCTGCTACGTGTCGGACCTGATCGACGGCTTCCGCCGGCTGATGGACTCGCGCGAGGACTTCACGGGCCCGATGAACCTGGGGAATCCCGGGGAATTCACCATGATCGAGCTGGCGAGGCTGGTCGAGCGGCACGCCGGCCGGCACGTCACGCTCGAGCACCGCGCGCTGCCGAAGGACGACCCGACGCGCCGCCAGCCGGACCTCGCGCTGGCCAGGAAGGAGCTCGGGTGGCAGCCGACGGTGCCGCTTGCCGAGGGCATCGTGCGCACCATCGAGTGGTTCCGCTCGATCAACCTGGCGGACTACCCGCCGCCGAGCCCGTACGTGATGCAGCCTGAGGCGCAGAAGGCGGGCTGACCAGGAGTGCCTGCAGCCGGGCCCACCGGCCGCCGGGCGCACCGGGCACGGGCACGTCGAAGGCGCGGGGGTTCCAGCCGGCGGCGGCGACCAGCTCGCGCGCGCGCCGGTCGGCCGCCGCAGCGTCGTCGGCGGACGGCGACTGCACCGAGTCGAGCGTCGCGCGCACCACCGAGGCGTAGCCGTCGTTGGCGAAGGCGAGGAGCCGGGTGCGTGCGCGCGCCATCGCGTCCGCCAGCAGGTCCTCGGGGACCTCCGAGAGCGCGGCGCCGATCGTCGCATCGAGCGCGCCGGCGGCCTCGAGGTGCAGCACCTGGAGCATCGGGTTGAAGCGTTCGCCGCCGGCCGCGAGCGCCGCGCGCCGGCCGTGTCGGGCCTCGACGCGCGCCACCGCGCGCGCCAGGACGATGGCGAGCTCATGCTCGTTTCGCAGCGAGCGCAGCTGTCCGGCCGAGACCACCACGGGCCCGCCGGGGATGGCGATCGCCTGTGCGGGTGCGTCGCCCTCGACCACCACGAAGGCAAGCCCGATCGACGGGAACGGCGCGGTCGACTGCGCGGCGACGCGGGCACCGACCCACGAGACGTACGCCGCGCGCGCATCCTCGGGCGCACGCGTCGCCGTGCCGTGCAGGCACGCCGCAAGGCACGCGCGCCCGAGCACCCGCTCGTCGGCCGGGGTGAACGGCCGCGGTCGAGTCGCGTCCTCGACCAGCGCATCGACGGCCATGGTGACGCCGGCCGCGTCGCCGACGCCGATCGTCAGTGCGCCCCAGAGGTGTCCGGGGCCCTTGCCGTTGAACTCGGGCGCGATGATGTCGGCGGCCTCGGTGCGCGCCTCGGCCACGCGCGCGGCAAGCGCCGGGTCAAGCGTCTCCAGGGCGGGCGGGGTGGCGGCCGCCAGCGCGGCGTCGCGCACCGGGCCTGCGAACGGGTCGCCGGACGGGCGCACGAATCGCGGCGGCACCGCGGCGAACGCGATCACGGCGTCCGCGGCCGCCTCGTCCGAGTCGGCGAGGTCGGGTGCGCCGTCGATCGCACCCGGCGAGCCGGGCTTCGGGGCCTCGCCCGAGGTGAGCGCCGTCCGGCGTTCGAGCGCCAACGCATCGCCGCCCTGCGCGCGCAGCACGGGGTCGATCAGCGAGCGGGCCGGCACCCAGCCCGCGGTGCGTCCGGCCTCGACGCGGACCCACGCGGGGATCTCCTCGCCGGGGAACGCCTCGTTCATCATCGCGCCGGCCGGGATGCGCACCATCGCGCCACGTTCCACCACCCGGACGCACGCCCCCTCGGGCAGCCGCGCCAGCATCTTCGAGCGTGCGTCGGGGCGCTCGAACACCACCGTGACGGCCGACGACACCTGCATCACGTCGGGCGGCGGCGTGGCGACCGGCGCCGTCGACGCACAGCCGGCGACCAGGGGAACCGCAAGCAGCAGGGCGGATCTACGGGCGGCGGGTCGCATGGTCGCGGGATCGTATGAGGAGCGTGTGAGCATTCGGTTGGGTTGGCAAGGTTCGCCCGACGCGCACGGGACTAACGCGATCTGAACGCGTTCCACGCAATTCGCTTGTGGGGCGTCCCTACCTTGCGCCTCGCCATGCAACGATTCCTGAACGTGTTCCGCGCCCGCGTGCCCGCCCGTGCCGCCGTGGCGGGCGTGCTTGCGCCCGCGCTTGCGGCGCTCTCGATCGGTGCGCCGCAGGGCGCTCCGCCCGCCGCCGACACCGACGCCGCGCGCCAGCCCTCCCTGGAGGAGACGCGCCTCACCCTCGCGAAGTGGATCGAGACGCAGCAGATCATCTCGAAGGAACGAAATGATTGGCAGCAAGGCAAGGAGATTCTGCAGGGGCGTATCGAACTTGTCGGCAAGGAAGTCAGCCAGTTGCGCGAGCGGATCGCGCAATCGGAATCCGCGGTGGCAGAGTCGCACAAGAAGCGCGACGAACTATCTGCGCAGAATGAGCAGTTGAAGGAAGTGGGTGCGCAGCTTGCCCGCGCCGTGACCGAGATGGAGTCGCAGGTTCGCAAACTGGCAAAGTTGGCGCCCGAGGGTGTCGCCACTCGCCTCACGCCGCTGCTGCAGCGCATCCCCCCAGATCCTGAGA
>JBJTJU010000322.1:0-5748 GCA_046096165.1 Phycisphaerales bacterium
CTCCACGTCGCCGTAGACGGAGATCGGGGGCAGTCCCGAGAACGGGTTCGTGGCCGTCACGCCCCAGTCGCCCACCGGCAGGAACGCCGTGAAGGCGGCGCCGACGAACGGCGTGATCACCGAGCGCCCCGACCGGATGCCGTCCATGTAGCGCGCGCCCACCGAGGGCTGCAGCGCGGACGCCGACTGGCTGCCCACGGCCAGGTTGAGGCTGCCCGCACCGGACTCGTTGTAGGAGCCCTGGTTGAAGTAGCTGTAGCCCACGCGCACGTAGGGCGAGAGGTACGAGTCGCCGCCCGCGGGCAGGTTGAAGCCGGTCTCCCCCATGAACGAGGCGGACCACGCGTTGCTGCTCGAGGTGGCCGTGCGCACCACGCCGGGCACGTAGATGTTGCGCGTGCGGTCGATCATGGTGTAGGCGCCGGTGACGGCACCCGAGAGGTACCACTCGCCACGGTTGGGCACCCAGCTGCCGTACATGCCGAAGTCGACGCCGTTGACCGTCATGGACTCGTCGACCAGGCCGCCGGTGACGTTCACGGAGCCCGGCATGTAGCCGACGAAGCCGCCCAGGATGCCGCCGTCGCCGACCACCGTGTCCACGCCCGCCGCCACGTTGCCGAGCGTCGAGTCGTAGGAGGTCTGCGCCCAGTTCTGGTTGCTGGACGAGCCCGCGAAGCCGAAGCCGCGCGCCCAGCCGCGCATGCCCTCGTCGGGCGTCGGGCCGTTGAGCTCGGCGCCGAAGGCCTTGCGGCGCTGCGACGCCACCGACTGTGCCACGGCGGTCGATCGGGGCCCGCCGGTGCCGCGCTGGCGGGGCGGCGCCTGGGGCGCGGTCATCTGCGGCCGAAGCTGCATCAGGCGCTCCATCGCCACGTCGCCGGCCTCGGACATGCCGAGCATCAGCGTGGTCGGCAGTGCGTAAGGATTCGCGGGCCCGGAGACGGCCACCACCGAGCTCGCGTAGGCGCCGGGATTGGTCTGGAGCAGGATCTGGGTGGCGACAACGTCCGTGTCCCCCGTGGCCGTCTGGGCCAGAAGGTTCATCTCATCGACGGATTCGTTGATCTGGGCATTGCTTACGATCCCGACGTTCGCATTGCGCACGACGCCCGGCTGAACCGTGACCAGGACGTTCGTGTTCGTCGTACCGGTCGGCGGCAGAGGAGCAGGTCCACCGATGCCGAGAATCGACAGCAAGATGCGGTCTGACTCGTACAGGAGCTGGAAGGACCCATTGAGGATTCGCTCTGCGGTGGCGCCGGAGGCATCAAGCGCCACGGGTGCCGCAGAGCCGTTCACGAGATTGGCCGCGTCGAACACGCCGACGCGCGTTGAGGCCGTGACGATCGTGTAGGTCTGCGTGACGCCCGGTAGGGGAATGAGCGGGCTGCTGGACCCAGCCGGATACAGAAGGTTGAGCGTCGCACCGCCAGCATTGAAAGTGCCACCGACGTCGACGCGATCCGCAGTGCCCGTCGTGCCCGAGGCCGCGCGCAGGACCGACTCCATCGTGGCGCTCGTGTCAAGGACCACGTCATTCGTGACGGCCAAGATCGACGGTGAGGCTCCGGTGATCGCAAGCCCCCGTCCGAGCTGGCCCGCAAAGCCGGAACCAGGCGCAGTTCCGCCGATCGACCCGATCGTGCCGCTGCCGCCGATGGTCACCTCGGCTCCGCCCGCAATTGACGCAAGATCGACCAGCCCGAGGTTCGCGCCGTCGAGCGTGAGCGTCGCGCCGTCCGTGAGCGAGATGTCGCCCGTGAACGTCGAGGCCGTGCCGTCGCCGACCGTCAGGTCGATGTCGTCGAGGTTCAGCGTCGCGCCGGCGGACGAGTGCAGGCCGCCCTGCGCGTTGATCGCGGCGGTCGCGGTGCCTCCCGCCATGTTGACGGTGCCACCGATCGTCAGCAGCTGCGCGTTCCCGAACGCGAGCGGCGCGCCGATCGTGGCGTCGATGGCGGTGGACGTGTTGAGCGTCAGCCCATCCTGGCCCACCGAGCCCTGCGTGTTGATCGTGACGTCGGCGTCGTTGACGGTCGTGGTGCCGTCGAAGGTGCCGGTGAGCGCCAGCGTGAACGCGGCCGTCGAGCCGCCCGTGTTCTCGACGACCAGGTTGCCGGTGCCGCTCGCGAAGCCGGAGAGCGTCAGGTCGCCCGCACCGGCACCGACCGACCGGATGGTGGCATCGCTCGGCGTGGCCGGGTTCGTCGAGAGCGAGAGCAGGCCGTCGTACGTGACGTCCGTCGCACCCGTGTACTCAACCGCCGCGGAAGCATCGAAGCGGAGGGCCCCGAGCCCCGCCACCCAGGCGGTGTTGCCGGTCGTCAGCGACGAGCCGGTCCCGAGGGTGACGCCCCCGGTGAAGGCGCTGGTGGTGCCGTTGACGGTCATCCCCAGCCCCTCGATCGCGAGCGTGCCGTTGCCGGCCATCTCGCCGTCGACGGTCAAGGCGGAGGTCCCGCCCGAGCCCTCGATCAACGAGCTCCCGGTGACGGTGAGGTCCTGCGCGGCGCCGATCGTGAGCGAACCCACCGCGGCGTCGATCACCAGCACGCCGCTGTTGAGCGTCAGGCCGGCATCGCCGATGGAATTGGCGGTGAGCAGCCGCGCCGCGGTCGAGCTGACGATCGTGGTGCCGGAGAAGCTGCCGGCCGTGAAGCCGAGGCCGATCTCGGCGGTCGAGCCGGCCGAGCGCGTCACGAGCAGGTTGCCCGTGCCGGACACCGTGCCCGTGAGCGAGAAGTTCTCCGTCGAGGAGATGGTCGCCGTCCCATTGCCGAGGTTCAGGGCGCCGGCGTAGGAACCGGCGGCCGCGCCGGAGTAGGTGAACGACGTCGCCGCGCCGTCCGCGTTCATCGAGATCGACGCGGCCGATGCCAGCCAGGTCGCGCTCGATACGGTCAGCGACGAGCCGCCCTCGAGCGACACGCCGCCCGTGAAGGTGCTGGCGCCGTTCACGGTCATGGCGAGCGCGTCGATCGTGAGGTTCCCCGTGCCGAGCATCTGGCCGTCCACGACGAACGTGGTGGGCGAACCGCCGGATCCGGTGCCGACGATCGTCGAGGTGTTGGCCACCTCGAAGGTCTGCGTCGCCCCGATCTCCAGGTTGGTGCCCGCCGTCAGCGTCGCAAGGTTCAGCGCGAGCCCGCTGGCGCCGATCGACTCCTGGGTGTTGATGCGTGCATGCGCCGTTTCGATCGCCGTCGTCCCGTCGAAGCCGCCGGTGAGGGCCAGGATGAAGGTGGGGTCGGCCGTCACGCCGGTGTGCCGGAACGCCACGTTCGACGTGCCCGACACGGCCCCGGACAGGGTGAGCGACCCCGTGTCCTGGGTGGTGAGGAAGAAGGCAACGCCGCCGGTGCCGACATCGAGCGCACCGGTGAAGGTCGCGTCGTCCGCACTGTCCCAGGTCAGGCTCGTCGCCGTCCCGTCCGCGTTCATCGAGAGACCGGTGGCGGATGCCAGCCACGCGGAATTGAAGACCGTGAGGCCGGAACCGCCACGCAGGGTGACTGCACCCGTGTACGCGCTGGTGGAACCTCCGATGGCAACGCTCATCGAGTCGAGCGTCAGGTTTCCGGAACCCTGCATCTGGCCGTCGATGCCGAGGTCCCTCAGGCCGCCGGCACCCACGATGGTCGATGCGCCGTTGATCACCAGCGTCTGAGACGCGGCGATGTCGAGCGCCGCACCCGCCGTCAGCGTCGCGCCATTGAGCGTCAGCCCAAGCGAGCCGATCGACGCCTGCGTGTCGATCCGGACGTTGGCCGTGTCGATGATCGTGCGACCGGTGAAACCGCCCGTGAGGCCGAGCGTAATGGTGGGCGTGGCCGTGACGCCGGTCGCATGCTGGAGCCGCAGGTCGCTGGCGCCCGAGACGGTGCCCGTCAGGGCCAGGGTGCCGGTGTCCTGGGTCGTCGAGATCACCACTTCGCCGGGAGTCGCGCCCGTCGAGAGATCGAGCGTCCCTGAATACGTCACCGGGGCCGCGCCTGCCCAGGTGAGCGTGGAGGTCCCGGCGCTGCTGTCCAGCTGGATCAAGGTCGTGTTCGTGAGCCAGTCACCCTGCTCGATGACGATGGTTCCGAGGCTGATCGCCTGCAGGGTGCCCGTGAATCCCGTCAGGAAGCTGTTCTGGCCGAGCGTCAGCGTGCCGTTCTGGACACCGATGGCACAGGCCCCGGTGGCGACGTTGCCCGCGTGCACCACGGCGCTGCTGATGGTCAGCGAATTGCCCTGCAGGTTGAAGACGCCGATCGCGTCGGTCATGCTCCAGGAATTTGTGAACGTGCCGGAACTGGTCAACTGCAGGATGCCGGGGGTGCCGTCACCTTGGACGAACGACAGCGTCCCGGCGGCCTCGAGCGCAGCTGCGCTGATGTCGACGGATGGCAAGCCCCCCGTCACCACCGTCTGCGCCGACGCCGACGTCACGAGCCACGCCGGAAGCGACGCCACGGACAACCACGTCCCCCGGCAGGCAAACGGCGAACGAACAGACGGCGAGCGTGGTGAGCGCGCTTCCATAAGGTATTCCGTCGGCAAGGAGGGCCGGGAAAGTTAGGCCAATCTCGTCCAAACGCCCCCCGCCAGGCCGATGGCCGAGAATCCTCGGCTCCCCGGCGTCCGGCGCCCGATGCCCCCGGCGATTCCACCCAATCGATGCTTCGGGGCGCAAACAGCCGAGTGGTATGTTCGAACCCATGGACTACGCATACGCCCCCACCGAACGCGAGAAGGCCTTCCTGGCCAAGGTCGAGGACACCCGCCACGAGCGCGACATCATCAACGGGCTCGACCCGTTCCTGAGCGAGAAGGTGCCGGCGGACATGATGGGCCTGTACACGCCACAGGAGCTGGTGCAGCTGCGCGTCCTCAAGGGCACCGAGCGTGACCTCGAGAAGCGCATGCCGGTCAAGGTGACCCGGCACTACTTCGAGCTCGCCAAGCAGAGCGCCCCGCTGCGCCGCCTGGTGAAGGCCGACCCGGCCGAGACCATGGACCTCGCCGGCAGCGAGGACCCCGGCTTCCAGATGGACTACAGCCCCGTCGAGGGCATGCTGCACAAGTACGAGATGGGACTGCTGTACGTGATCTCCACGTGCTCGGCCCACTGCCGCTTCTGCTACCGCGAGGAGCTGATCGCCCGCAAGGAAGTGAAGCGCCAGGACGGCACCGTGGCGAAGAAGGGTCTGGCGAACATTCCCGACGTGGTCGCCTACATCAAGCGCTTCAACGCCGAGGCCGCCGCCAACGGCGGGCGCCACCCGGTCTGCGGGCGCGAGAAGCTGCGCGAGATCCTGATGTCCGGCGGCGACGCGATGGTGCTCCAGAACACCAAGATCGCGGCGTGGATTGCGGCGCTGGCCGAGGCCGGCGTGGAGTCGATCCGCATCGGCACCAAGGAGATGGCCTTCTACCCGCAGCGCTTCGACGAGGCGTTCGTGGCCATGCTGGACAACTTCCACAAGACCTGGCCCGAGGTTGGCCTGCACATCGTGGTGCACTTCGAGCACCCGGACGAGTTCCTGGCGAAGGACGCGGGCGGCGAGTACCTGCGCAACGGCCAGGGCTTCCTGCAGTGGGTACCCGCCACGGGCGCGGCCATGCGTCGCCTTGCGGGCCGCGGCTGGCTCAGCGTGGAGAACCAGTCGCCCATCATCAAGGGCATCAACGACGACCCCGACGCGCTGCGCATCCTGCAACGCGAGTTCAAGCGCGCCGGCGGCGAAAACCATTACTTCT
>JBJTJU010000323.1:0-3375 GCA_046096165.1 Phycisphaerales bacterium
TTCAAGAGCTTTGCCGACACGACCGAGTTCCGGTTCGACGCGCCGATCATCGGCGTGGTCGGCCCGAACGGCTGCGGCAAGTCCAACGTCGTGGACGCCATCAAGTGGGTGCTCGGCGAGCGCAGCGCGAAGAGCCTGCGCGGCGGCGCGATGCTCGACGTGATCTTCGCCGGAAGCGCCACCCGCAAGCCCTGCGGGATGGCGAGCGTGACCCTGGTCTTCGACAACCCGGTGCTCTCCCCCGAGGAGCAGGCGCGCGCGCTGGCACATGCCCCGCCGGTGCTGGAGGCCGAGGTGGACGCGTCCCACGAGTCGGTGGACGAGGAAGGCGCGGACGGATCGGCGGCGGTCAACCGCCATGCCGTGCGCCACCGCGGGCTGCCGGTCGACACCGACGAGGTCGAGGTGACCCGGCGCCTGCACGCCGACGGACGCAGCGAGTACCTCGTCAACGGCCGCAAGGTGCGCCTGCGCGACATCAAGGAGCTGTTCCTCGACACGGGCATCGGCAACGACGCCTACTCGATCATCGAGCAGGGCAAGGTCGACGCCATGCTGCGCGCGGCCCCGATGGAGCGCCGCGGGATCCTGGAGGAGGCCGCGGGCGTGGCGAAGTTCCGCACCCGCAAGGTGGACGCGCAGCGCAAGCTCGACAACGCCGAGAAGAACCTGGTGCTGGTGCGCGAGCAGCTGGCGACCACGGAACGCCGCCTCAAGGTCGTGAAGGGCCAGGCCGAGAAGGCGCGGCGATTCCGGGACCTCGACGCCCGCCGGCGCTCCCTGCGCACGGCCGTCGCCTTCGAGACCTACCACGAGCAGCGCGAGCAGCTGGCGGGCCTGACCAGCCAGCTGGCCGCCCTGGAGCGGGACCGGCAGGAGCTGGCCGCGGCCGCCGCGGTGCTGGAAGACCGCCACAACGCGGCGGAGGCGGCGCGCCAGTCGGCGCTCGCCGCCCAGCACGGCCTGGAGCAGCGCCGCATCGAGGCCGTCGGCCTCGAGCGCCAGGAGTCGCAGCGCGCCGAGATGGCCGAGCGCAGCCTGGCCGAGGCGACCGAGCACCGCGATGCCGACGCCGCGCGGCTGGCGGAGCTGGACGCCCGCATCCGCGAGCTCACCGCGCAGGTCGACGATGCCGCCGAGCGGATCGCCGCCGCGGCCGAGGCGGCCTCGGAGGCCGAGCGCGCCGTGATGACGGCCTCCGACGCCCGCGCCCGCACGGCCGAGGCCGCGCAGCAGGCACGCACCGCGTCGGACCGCCTGCGCGAGCAGGCGATGGACGCCGAGCGAGGCATCTCGCGCGCGGGGGTCGCCCTGGCGGCGATCGACGACCGCGAGCGGCAGGTCGGCGAGCAGCTCGACCGCGTCGAGCGCCGCCGCGACCCGTTCCGGATGGAGATCGACGCGCAGCGCGCCCAGCGAAACCACCACGTGGTGCGGATGATGGTCGCGCGCGACGCGGCCACGCGCCTCGAGGCCGAGGTGCACGCGCACATCGCCGACGCCGCGTCGCTCGGCGACCGGCACGCGGCGCTCGCGCGCCGGCTGTCGGCGCTGCGCGACGAGCGCACGTCGCTCGAGAGCCGCAGCCGACTCCTGGAGGAGATGCAGCGCGCCCGCGAGGGCGTGGACGAGGCCGTGCGCCACGTGATGGCCGACCGCGCGACGTTCCCGGGCGTCTCCGGAATCCTCGGGGACTGGATCGAGGCCGACCTGGCGCATGCGCAGGCGGTCGAGGCCGCCCTCGGCCGGGACCTCGAGCTGATCGTGATCGATCGGGGACACGACGTTCTCGGGGTGGCGAACGCCGGCGCCGGCCTGCGCGGCCGCGTGACCATGGCGGCGATCGACGCGGCGGTGGCCATCCTGCCCCCCCGGCAGGCGGACCCGCGGTGCACGGCGCTGTCGTCCGTGGTCCGGGTGCGCGACGGCGGCGAACGGCTGGTGCACGCCTTGCTCGGCGACACGTGGCTGGTCGATGACCTGGCGACGGCGGTGGCGCTGCAGGCATCCACGCACGCGGGCGCACGCCTCGTGACCCGGGATGGCGCCCTGGTCGATGGCCTCGGCCGCGTGACCGTGGGCCGGCCGACGGGCAGCGGTTCCGGCGAGGGCCTCCTGGCCCGTCGCGCGGAACTGGCCGACCTGGCGCAGCGGCTGTCGGCGCTTGCGGTCGAGATGGAACTCCTGGAAGGCGAGGCGAACGCCCTGCTCGCCCGCGGCACCGAGGCCCGCCAGCGCCACCGAGAGGTGGAGGACCGGCTGGCCGAGGTCCGTCGCTCGCTGGTCGACGCCGAGTACCAGCGCGACCGCTGCGACCAGATGATCCAGCGCGTCGAGCACGAGCAGGCGGCCCTGGGGGTCGAGATCGACGAACTGATCCGCCGGACGCGCACCCTCGGCACCGAGCGCGACGAGGCCGCCGGGCGGCTCTCGCAGGCCCGGGCGATGCACGAGGCCGTCCAGGGGCGCCGCGCCGTGGCGGACGCCGAGGCGACGCGCGCGTCCACCCGCGCCGAGGCCGCGGCGGAGGCCCTGGCGAACGCCCGCATCGCATCGACCGAGCGCGGTGGCGCCCTTGACGCCCTCCGGCGCGAGCGACGCGGCGCGGAACTCGCCCGCGACGAGCAGCAGCGCCAGCGTGCCGTGGCGGCCGAGCAGGCCGACCGGCGCGCCCAGCAGGCCCAGCGCTACGCCGGCACCATCACCGAGGCCCGGGCGGCCGCGGAGGCGGCGCGCACGGAGCTCGCCTCGGTCGCCGAGGCCCTGGTCGGCGCCGCGGAGGCCGTGACCGGGTCGGACCGCGCCGTGCAGGAGGCGGGGGCCGCCCTGCGCCTGGCGCGCGAGCAGGCCAAGATCCTGGAGCGCAACTGGACGAGCGTCGAGCTCGGCCGCCGCGAGGTGGAGATCAAGCGCGAGTCGCTCGAGGAGTCGGTGCTCGCCGACCTCGAGCTCGACCTCGGGGCCTCCTACGGGGCGCATGTCGCCGAGCGCGCCGCCGAGGGCTTCGTGCCCGTCGACCGAGCGGCCGCGGAGGCCGAGCTTGCCGGGCTCAAGGACGACATCAAGTCGCTCGGCAACGTCAACCTCGACGCCATCGACGAGGAAGGACAGCTCGAGGAGCGCAACGAGTCGCTGGTGCGGCAGCTGGCGGACATCGACGCCGCCACCGTGCAGCTCGGGCAGCTCATCCTGCAGCTCGACGCCGTGTCCAAGGTGCGCTTCGAGCAGGTGTTCACCGCCGTGCGCGAGAACTTCGCCGGAAACGGCGGCATGTTCCGGCGCCTCTTCGGCGGCGGCAGCGCCGACCTCTTCCTGGTGCCCGACGAGGAGACCGGCGAGGTCGACGTGCTGGAGTCCGGCGTCGAGATCCGCGCC
>JBJTJU010000324.1:0-2383 GCA_046096165.1 Phycisphaerales bacterium
GCGCGGCGCGCCCGCCGACACGCCGCTCGCGGCGCGCGAGGCGGCATTCCGCGCACCGATGGTGACGGTCGACCTGTGCATCGGGCAGGGGTCCGGCGCGGACGAGTTCATCTCCTGCGGCCTCACGAAGGCCTACGTGGAACTCAACGCGGACTACACGACCTGAGCGCACTCCGCGCCCGACGGGTACGTTTCCCTCACCATGACCTCGACTCGCCTCCTCGCCGCACTCGGCCTGGGCCTCGCGCTCACGGCCCTCGCCCCCGTCGCCATTGCCCAGGACGCGCCGCCGCCCCCGCCGGGCGGCCCCGGCCCGGGCGCCCCGGCCGGCCGTGAAGGCGCGCCGCCCCGCGAGGGCGGGCCGCGCGGCGGCCGTGGCCAGCAGGGCGCCGCCGGTGCCAACCTCGAGGCCTCGATGAAGGCGATGAACCGGTCGGTGAAGGCCCTGAAGGGCCTTCTGTCCGACCCGGCGAAGAAGGACGAGGCCCTGAAGACCGTCTCCGAGGCGCAGCGCGCGTGCGCGGTGTGCAAGGCCGCGCCGCTGCCGGCGAAGTTCACCGAGAAGGCACCCGACGCCGAGGCGAAGGCCAAGGTCGAGGCCGAGTTCCGCCGCGACCTGCGCAGGAACCTGCGCATGCTCCTTGACCTCGAGGACGCCATCCTCGCCGGCAAGTCCGACGAGGCGACGGCGATCCTGGCGAAGATCGAGGAACTGCGCGACCACGCGCACGAGGAGATGGGCGTCGACTGACGCCAGCGCATCGCGCCGGCGCCGGCGCCCCGCGCCTCAGAACTGCCGCAGGAACCGCGCGTCGTTCTCGAACAGCCAGCGGATGTCGCCGATCCCGTAGCGGCGCATCGCGATCCGCTCGATCCCCAGGCCGAAGGCGAACCCGGTCCATTCCTCGGGGTCGACGCCGACCGCCTGCAGGACGTTCGGGTCCACCATGCCGCAGCCGCCGAGCTCGACCCACTTCCACTCGCCCTTGATGCGCATCTTCATGTCCACCTCGGCGCTCGGCTCGGTGAACGGGAAGAAGCTCGGTCGCATGCGCACCTCGGCCTCGGCGCCGAAGTAGGCCTTCGCGAACTGCACCAGGGTGGTCTTCAGGTCCGCCATCGACACGCCGCGGTCGATGGAGAGCCCCTCGATCTGGTGGAACATCGAGTAGTGCGTGGCGTCGTGCGTGTCGGGCCGGTAGACGCGCCCCGTGGCCACCACCTTGATCGGCGGCTTCTGGCGCTCCATGGCGCGGATCTGCACGGTGCTCGTCTGCGTGCGCAGCAGCCGCTTCACCCCGCCCTGCTCGCCCATGTAGAAGTTGTCGGTCGCGTCGCGCGCGGGGTGGCTCTCCGGGATGTTGAGGGCCGTGAAGTTGTGCCATTCGTCCTCGACCTCGGGCCCCTCCGCGAGCGTGAACCCCATGCGGCCGAAGACGTCGACGATCTCGTCGATCGTGCGGCTCAGCACGTGGCGGCAGCCCTCGGCCACCGGCGTCCCCGGCTCGGTCACGTCCACCAGCGGCCCGCGCGGCCCGGCGGTCGCCTCGACCGCGGCGCGGCGCGACTCGTACGCCGCCTCGAGCGCGGCCTTCAGCTCGTTCAGCCGCTTGCCCGCCGCGCCCTTCTGCTCCTTCGGCACGTCCTTGAGTCCTGCCATCAGCGACTTCAGGCGACCGTTGCCGCCGATCCACGCGCCCTTCCAGCCGGCCAGCGCCTCGGGGGAGCCTGCGGCGGCGAGGGCCGCCATCGCTTCGGCCTGGATCGCGTCGAGGTCGGCGGACATGCGCCAACAGAATACGAACCCCTCGGAAACAGGTGCCAGGAACCCCTGTCCCAATGTCCATCGGTAGCCTCCGGCACATGACCAACATCCGCATCTCGACCGGAACCGGCCTCGCGCTCCTGGCAGGCGCGATCACCCTCCATGCCGTCCTGCCGTACGCCTCGGCCCGCATCGAGCCGTCGGCAGACGCTGCCTGGACGCCCGTGTTCACGCCGGTTCCCGCACCCCAAGCATCGCCCGGGGCACCCGCAGCCCAGCAGCCCCAGCCGATCGCCCTCGCCGCCGTACCGACCGCCAGCTCGGGAAACGGCGTGGTCGTCATGCGGATGTGGGCGAACGGCAACATCGACCGCCGGCTGGTGAATTCCGCCGTCGGACTGACCTACCAGAACGGCTGGCAGCCCCTCGTCACCCAGCCCTGACGGAGCGACTGGCCAAGGGGTCTTGCACCCATGTGCACGCGGCCCGCCCCTCTCGGGACGGGCCGCGGAAATCGCGTGGGTCGGATCGTCGCGCCGGGCTCAGCCCTTCGCGGCGGCCGCCTTCTCCTTGGCCTTCTTGGCGAAGGCCGTGCGCTTGTCGGCGTTGGTCCGGCGG
>JBJTJU010000325.1:0-24480 GCA_046096165.1 Phycisphaerales bacterium
GTCGAGGCCCGCGCAGCTCGTGCCGTTCCCCTGGAAGACCCCGCCGAGCGATTGGCAGGCGGATGGACTCACCGGGCCGGTGCACGTCCCGTTCGGCAGGCAACACGCCCCGCTCGGGAAGCAGACGTAGCCCGAACAGGAGACGCCCGCGGGGCCCGGTACGCCCCCCGCCGCGAGGCAGGTCGCGGACGAGAGTTGCAGGCAGCCGCCGGTCGAGGCGAAGCAGCACGGCCCGGTCTGCGGTGCGCAGCCGCCCCCCGAACACGCCGAGCCGGGACCTTGATAGGTACCGCCGAGTGCGATGCACTCCGACTCGGTCTTCGCCTGGCAGCCGCCACCCGGAAGGCAGCAGGCACCGACGGGGGCACAGTTGACCGGAGTCCCGGTCGCGCGGATCACCCAGTCGCCGCTCGGGCGGCACCCGGTCGGGAGTTGCGCGAACGTACGCCAGCCGGCCGGGCAGCCGAAGACGCCACAGTCGATCGCGTAGAGCCAGTTGTTCGACGGATGCTGGAGCCCGCCGACGTCGGTGCACGGGAAGGCGTTCGCCGACGATGGCGGCGCGACGACGCACGGGTTCTGCGTCTGGGCGTTGTGACGGTCGATGCGGTAGCCGAAGGAGATGGTGCGGCTGCCGTTGTCCTGCAGGATGATCTGCTCGGCGTCGCCGGGGTCGATCATGAACTGGATGTTGGTGCCGTTGGTGCCCGGCTGCATCACCAGGTGGGGCAGCAGCTCGCCGTCGCTCGACGCGGAGAACGCGAGGGTGCCGGAGGCCGGGGTGCCTTCCCAGAACATCACCGACCAGCGCGTGGTCGTGGTGACCGTGGCGCCGCTCGTGGCGAAGATCATCTCCGCGAGGTCGATGCGCACGGGGAATGCCGAGGCAGGCAGCGTGAAGCTGACGGCCGCGACCTCCTGCTCCGCGAAGCCTCCCTGCGCGATGTACTGCCCGCCCTCGAACGACGCGTTGGTGTGCGTGGACACCACGGGGTTGCACGCGCCCGCCGTGCCGCCGCCATCGCCGCCGCGGTGCAGCACCACGCGCTGCAGCGCGATGCCCCCGACCATCACCGGGAGGGGTGCGTCGCTCGGTCCCGCGGCGGAGGCTGGACCGACGAACAGCGCCGCCGCCAGGGCGGACGCGGGGATCACGAGTTGCGCGAGGGCGGGATGCATCGATCGGTTCCTCCGGCCCGCCTCCGGATGACCGCGACGCGGTCAGCGCCGGGCGGGCGCCTCGAGGCCGCTGGCCTCCCAATCGATCGTAATCTTGTCCTGCACGATTTCCTCGATCACGACCTCGAAATCGGTGCGTCCGTTGCGCTCGACGAGCGGGCGGGCGCCGTCGACCAGTTCGGCCAGCCGGCGCTGGATGAGGGCGGTCAACTTGAAGCGGCCGCCCATCTTCTGGACGATCTCATCGCTCTTGAGGGCATCGATCACGGGAAGGCTCCTGCAGGTGGTGCCGTTGCGGGGGTCCGCGCGGCGAGCCACACAGTGTAGCCGTGCCGGGGACTTCCCCAAACCCCTGCCGTTCCGGGGGTTCCATGCGTCCCGGTAGCCTCCCGGCCGTGACGCCCGAGGCTTCCGCCCGCTTCCCGGCCGCCCTGCGCGTCAAGCGCGGGGAGGACTTCGACCGGGCCTACGCGGCCCGTCGGCGGCGGGACTTCGGCGGCATCGTGGTGTACGCGTTCCCGAACGGGCTGCCGGTGACGCGGCTTGGGCTGAGCGTGTCGCGGAAGGTCGGGTCCGCGGTGGTCCGCAACCGCGTCAAGCGGCTGCTGCGCGAGGCATTCCGCACGTCGGCCGCCGCCCTGCCTCCGGGGCTCGACCTGGTGGTCGTGGCGCGCCCGCACCAGGGATGGGACCTGCCCCGCTACGCCGAGGCGCTCGCCACCGCGGCGCGCGCCCACGCGCCCGGTTGACGCGCATCGACGTTCACGGCACGGGATCGTGCCCGCACGCTCCCCACGGGTTGCAGCGCACGATGCGCACCGCCGCCATCCAACCGCCGCGCACCGCACCATGACGCTCGATCGCCTCGATCGCGTAGGCCGAGCAGGACGGCTCGAACCGGCACCATCCGCGGGTCGCCCACGCAAGATGGCGCTGGTAGCGCCGCACGGCCGTCACCATGCCGCGCGCGACCACGCCCGGAACATCCGGCGCCTCAGCCATGGCGCACCGGGTTGCGCACGCGGCCGACGCCCGGGATCTCGACCTCGACCACGTCGCCCGCGGCGAGGAACACCGGGGGCTTGCGGCCGAAGCCGACGCCCGCGGGCGTCCCGGTGAGGACCACCGTGCCCGCGGCGAGCGTCATGCCGCGCGAGAGGTCGGCGATGATCCGCGCCACCGGGTGGATCATCGCCGAGGTGTGCCCGTCCTGCATCACGGTGCCGTTGACGCGCGTGACGAGCCGCAGCGCCTGCGGATCGGGCACCGATGCGGCGGGCGCCTCCGGCCCGATCGGGCAGAAGGTGTCGAAGCTCTTGCCGCGGCTGAACTGGCCGCCGGACCCCTCGCGCTGCCACCACCGGGCGCTCACGTCGTTGGCCGCCGCGTAGCCGCGCACGTACGACAGCGCGTCCCGCTCCGCGACGTCCCGGCAGTCGCGGCCGATGATGACCGCGAGCTCGCCCTCGAAGTCGACCTGCGGCCCGTGCTCGTCGCAGATCGGGGGGATCACGATGGCGTCGCCGTCCCCGCACGCGGCGGACGGGTTCTTGTGGAAGACGACGAGGTTCGCCGGGGCCGAACCGCCCATTTCGGCGGCATGGTCGGCGTAGTTCTTCCCGATGGCGACGATGGCGGGCGGGCGCTGGGGCATGGGACCAAGCCTAGCCCCGCCTCACCGCTTGCGGTCGGCGGCACCTTCCCTGAGCTGGTTCAGGCGCTCGGCGCGCTCGCGCTCCACCTCGGCCTGGCGCGCGCGGTAGGCGTCCATGTTGGGGGGCTCGGGGTACATCGCGTCGAACTTGGCGCCGCCGGCGGCGAAGGGGCTCGCGGCGAAGTCCACCTCGAGCTGCGGCCGGGCCTCGTCGTAGACCATGGCACGCTGGTCCTCGGGCAGCCGGTTGTAGATCGTCAGCCGGTCGACCAGCGGAAGAGTCGGGTCGCGCATGATGGCCACCAGCACGTCCTCGACGCTGCGCTCCAGGCTCCCGATCATGTCGGCGAGTCGCGCGTCGCCCATGCGGGTGCGGAAGTCCGTGTAGCGGTTGGTGCGGAAGAACTCCGTCAGGTCGCGCGCGAAGGCAAGCGCCTGGTCGAGCACCTTCTGCCTGCCCAGCAGGTAGCCCTCCAGGAACCCGCGCCGCAGCACCGCGGCCACGTCGGTGCGCGCGACGTCGGGCACCATCTCGTACTCGCCGAAGGTCGCGTTGCGCACGAAGACGTCGAGCGGCGCGACGTACTTGTTGTTCGGGATGAGGGCACCGCGGCCGCAGAGCTCGTCGAGCTCGTCGAGGATGCGCTGCGCCTCCTCGGTCTCGCCGGCGTGGTAGAGCTCGCGCACCGCCTGCGCCATGAAGTTCTCGTAGAAGTCGACGAAGGTGTCCGGGCCGCCGCCGCGGGTGCCGTAGTGCTTGCGGTAGAGCTCGCGGAAGTAGCGGTCGATCGCGCGGATCCAGCGCGTGTCGTAGAGGCGCGCCGGGTTGTCCTGCGACAGCGGGTCGACGCGCATCAGCCCGGAGTGGGCGAGCGCCTGCATCGCCTGGATGGTGGTGCGGTCGTCGTTCAGGATGCGGTAGACGTCGTCGTCGTTGTCGTAGCGGTCGGCGCCGACCTCGCTGCCGAGCTTCGACCAGTAGAAGGCGTGCGACTGCGGGTGGCGCCAGTCGAAGGGCCCGAACTCCTTCGTGAAGCGCGCCATCGTCCGCGGGTCCATGTTGTAGAAGTCGACGAGCACCCGCTTGCGCAGCCACGCCGCGAGCGCCACGACCGCGTCGCGGCGCCCGGGCTCGGAGAGGACGTCGTCGATCGCCGCGTACATCGGGTCGCGTCGGCGGAACTGCTCGTGCAGCCCGAACATGCGCGCGTAGCCCGGGCCGTTCTTCACCGAGTTCCAGCGCCCGAGGGCCATCAGGAAGTCACGGTCGAGCTTCGGCTCGAACTTCGGGTCGACCGCACGCATGCGCTCGCGGAGCGCCGACATGAGTTGCTCGACCGCCGGCACCTTGGCGACCAGCTCCTCCCAGGTGTCGGGGCTGGCGGCGATCTGCTCGAGCCAGGTGACGCGGCCTTCCTGGCTCTCGGGGGGCTCGCCGAGCACCAGGTGCCACTCGCGCGCCAGCTCGCGCTTGTAGTGGAAGTGGGCGTCGTCGCTCAGGCCGTCCACCTTGTGGGCGAACCACCACCCGAGCTCCTTGTAGAGGATCAGGTCGTTCGGGTTGTAGCGGATGCCCTGGCGGCGGACCAGGTCGATCCCCGCGTTCACCAGGCGCCAGCGCTCCTCCGGGGTCTTGGTGGCGACCGAGAGGTTGTAGGCCAGGTTGTGGCCGTGGAAGGCCCACACCTCGCCGAATCGCGGCTGCAGCTTGGTGATCAGGTCGGCCAGGCGGCGGGCGTCGTAGTACTGCCCGAGCTCGCGCATCTGCTGCAGGCGGATCCACAGGTAGTCGACGACCAGCCCGCGCAGCGCGCCGACGGCGGCGCCGACGGCGACGATCGGCGGCGCGCCCTCGACGGACACGTCGGTGTAGCGCAGCTGCGCGCGGTCGCTGGCGTCGAGGATCCTGGGCAGCAGCGACCCCGCGCCCGCCACGCAGGCGACGGCGACGGCGGCCGACAGGAGCTGGACGGGGCGGTCGCGCACGTCACGCCTGGCCGCTGTAGACGGCCACCTCCTTGCGGCGCATGGCGACCCAGCCGATGGCGAGCGCCAGCACGCTCCATGCGAACCCGATGCCCGCGATCGCCTGCGCCAGCGCGTCCGCGGCGATGATGCGGCCCTGGGCGAGCGCGTCGCTCGGGCTGCGGCTCGCGAAGCCGCGCAGCGCCCACTCGACGCCGGAGGCGATCGCCAGCACGCCATGGTGGAAGGCACGCGCGAACCACGCCGACTTCTCGTCGACGTAGTAGTTGTCGAGCGACGTCGCCAGGAACGGCGCCAGCGACGCCATGGCGAAGATCCCCACCGAGAGCAGCACCGCGATCGGGTAGCTGAGCACCGACCCGGCCACCGTCGCGAGCGCCGCGAGGAATGCGAGCTTCGCCACGTCGACCAGCGCCGCGCGCACCAGGTTCGCCCCGAACGTGGCCTCGGTGACCATCACCTCGAGCGAGTCCGGCTGCACGAAGACGGTGAGCGTGTTGGGCACCGGCTGCTGCGTGCGCTCGTCGAAGGCGGCGTTCCAGATCCGCATGCGGAAGGTGCCGTCGTCGTCGACGAACTCGGGCGCGATGCGCAGCGAGTACGGGTCGCCGGGCGTCCACTCGCGGGTCTCCCACTTCCCGGCGCCCTTCCCCGACGTGTACTGGAACATCGTGGTGAAGCGCTCGTGCTCGTCGTCGCCGCCGCCGTGCAGCTTGTAGCGCAGCGACACCGGCAGCTTGCGCCGCACCGCGTCGCCGAGGCCCGGGAAGCGGAACTCGCGGCTGTCGCCGGGGCCGATCTGGCGCTGCTGCTCGAGGAACTCCTTCTGCTTCCCGGCCGCCAGCGCACGGCGCGTCGAGGCCTCGTCGACCGTGCCGTTGGCGATGTCGGCCTTCAGGACCGCGTCGTTCTCGATCGCCTGCTCGACGATCTCCCGCAGCCGGTCGGGGGGCAGGCCCTCGTAGATGGGCTTCGTCCCGGTGCGCGCCACCAGCACCGCGGTGCGCACGTCGGCTGCGTCCTGCTCGTCGACCGGCCGCTGCGAGGCGAGGTACGTGGCCCCCGCACCCAGCATGATGGTGCCCGCGGCGATGGCCGCCGTGCCGAGCGCCAGCGTCCCGAGCCACTTGCCGAGCATCCAGCCGGCGGGGGACACGGGCTTCGTCACCACGGACCACACCTGGCGGTCGCGGATCTCGAAGGCCGTGGTGGCGCAGCCGAAGAAGAGGACGAAGACGGCCGCCAGCGCGAAGACCGCCGTGTGCCCCCAGTCGAGGAAGCCGGGGATCGCCTGGTAGAGCGGGTCCTCCGGGGTGCGCGAGAGGGCGAGCATGGGAAGGAGCGCCGCCGCCGGCAGCGCGAAGCCGGGGGCCGCGAGCGTGCGCACGCCCTCGAGCACGGTGTTCGACGCGACCGCCACCGGGCCACGGCGCGCCGAGAGCAGTCCGCGCAGGCCGCGCCAGAGGAAGGCGTGGAGCAGGAGGCCCAGCGCGCACGCACCGAGCCACTGCGCCGGCCCCGGCAGGCCGAGCCACCAGAGCAGCGCACCCAGCGCGATCACCGGCACGCCGATCTCGATCGAGGCGAGGAGGAGGCCAAGCCACGTGACGGCAAGCAGCGCGCCGAGCGTCGTGAGCGCGATCGTCACGGTGAGCGCCGGCGCACGCGCGAGCGCCGCCGGCAGCCACGGAGGCACCTGGTCCCCGAGCAGCCTCCACGAGAGGTCGTCGCGGACCTCGGCGGTCATCGCGCCTTCCTCGTCGAAGAGGTCGAGCGGGCGCACCACCACGCGCGGGCCGCCGTAGGTGCGGCCGTTGGCGGACACGGTGCGTCGCTCGAGCAGCTGGATCGCCGACGGGTCGCGCTCGGCGGCCGAGCAGCGGCCGAGCGCCTCGAGGATGCCGGCGCGCTGCACGGCAAGCGACTGGGACACCGAGAGCACCGGCCACGCCAGCGCGGCGACGAGCGCGAGCGACAGGATCGATGCCGCGATCCGCGCCGCGCGCGTCGCGAGCTTGCCCTCGGCCCAGCGGTGGAGCCGCCGGAGCGCCTCGATCACGACCCGCCGCCCCCGCCGAGCAGGTCATCGATCACCGACCGGTCGACGTCGGCACCGCCGCGCGGCGCGGCGGGCGGCGTGGCGGGCGATGCGGCGGGGCGCGCGGGTTCCGGACGTGTGGGCGGCTGCTGCGGCGGTGCCGCCGGCGTCGGCGCCGCCGCGGGCGCGCGCCGCGCCACCAATTCCTCGACCACCTCGGCCTTGGCCGGCGCAGGCGTGGCGGCCGACGGCAGGCCCGTCGGCGCGGGCGCCTGCGGGGCCGGCGCGGACACCAGCTCGCGGATCAGCCCGCCGCCCTCGCCTGGCTGCTCGCCGCGCAGGAACGCCGCGGTGGGGCCGCCGGCCTGCGCGCCGCTCGTCTCGGTCTTCTCGGCGCGGGCGCGCTCGACGATCTGCATGAAGAGGTCCTCGAGCCGCTGCCTCGGCGAGGCGATGCGCTCGACCCGCACGTGGGCGGTCTCCTGCAGCACGCGCTCGACGCGCCGCGCGGCGTCGGGATCGAGGTGGGGCACCGTGATCACCGAGCGGCCGGAGTCCTCGAGCAGCGCATCGACCGTGCCCTCGCTGCGCACGCGCCCACCGTAGAGGATCACCATGCGGTCGCACACGTCCTGCACGTCGTCGAGCTGGTGGCTGGAGAGGATGATGGTCTTGCCCCGGCGGCCGAGGTCGAGCAGCAGGTCCTTCACCTGCCGCGTGCCCAGCGGGTCGAGGCCCGACGTCGGCTCGTCGAGGATCAGGAGCTCGGGGTCGTTGATCAGGGCCTGCGCGATGCCCAGGCGCCGCGCCATGCCCTTGGAGAACTCGCCGACCGGCCGGTGCGCCGCGTGCGACAGGCCGACCATCGAGAGCAGCTCCTCGGTGCGCCGCTTCCGCACCGCCCGCGCCAGGCCGAAGAGCCGACCGTAGAAGTCGAGCGTCTCGGTGGGCGAGAGGTAGCGGTACATGTACGTCTCTTCCGGCAGGTAGCCGATCCGCCGCTTCACCTCGACGTCGGTGGGGTCGCGGCCGAACACCGCGAGCCGGCCGCGGGTGCGGTGCAGCAGGCCCAGGATCATCTTGATCGTGGTGCTCTTGCCGCTGCCGTTGGGGCCGAGCAGGCCGAAGATCTCGTCGCGGCGGATGCTCAGGTCGATGCCGTCGACCGCGACGGCCTTGCGGCGCATCCAGAAGTCGGAGAAGACCTTGGTGAGGCCCTGCGCCTCGACGACGGCCTCGGTGGTGTCGTTCGCTGCCATCGGGGAACCTCCCGCCGCGATCAGTCGCGGCCGAACCCCTTCTCGGCCTCGCGGTTCAGGCGACGGCCCGGGGCATCGATCATGATCTGCCGGCTGCCGAGCTGGAACGAGCCGGCCATCGGGTCGGCGGCGGCCTCGCGCTTGCGGCGCTCGAGCTCGTCGTCGCGCCGGCGCTGCATCACCTCGGGCGAGCTCTCGAAGCCGAGCCGCACGGCGCCGCCGCGGTCGGGCGAGGCGACCACCTCGGCCGTCTGCGAGGCAAGCACCTCGCGCAGCGCGTCGAGCCACAGCTTGCGGACGAGCTGCGCGGGGTTCTCGCGGAAGCTCGGCGCCAGGCCGGACAGGCGCCCGACCTCCTTGCCGAGCGTCGCGCGCAGCGTGGCGCGGTACGCCTGGGCGCGGGCGATGATCGCGGACGTCTGGCCCACGCTGCCCTCGCCCTCGAGGCGCGCGCCCAGTTCGTTCATCACGCGGTCGGCCGCGGCGAGGTCGCCCTTGCCGAGCTCGACCTCGTAGCGCTGCACCAGGTCGAGGATCTCGGCCCAGCCGGGGCCGGCCATGCCGACCAGGATCGAGTTCGCCTCCTGCTGCGCCTTCTCCAAGGACAGCTTCGCGTTCTCGCGCGCCTCCTGCACGCGGCCGAACACGTTGCGGATGGCGAGCGGCGCGATCTTCTCGGGGATGGTGACCGCGCCGAGGCGCACGCCCGCGCCCATCGCGTCGAGCTGCGCCTGCGCCTTCAGCCGAAGCGACTGCTCGGGACCGTCGCGCGTCTCCAGCAGCTCGGCGAGCGTGTACTCGGCCGCCACGTGCACCATGCCGCGCGCGAGCGCGCGCCGCACCAGCTCGCGCAGCGACTCGGGGCGGAACTCGCCGAGCGTGCGCACGGCGTCGTCGACGGTGAACTCCGCGGCGATGCGCACGTGCGCGAGGTCGCCGTCGGCGGTGATCAGCGAGCCGTCCTGCCCGGGGCGGATCGGGTCGTCGGGAAGCGCCGCGCCGGTCGCGGCCTCGAGCGTGGTGGCGCCGTCCTTGAAGCGCGGCCAGAACTCGCGGTTCAGCTCGACCGCGTCCTTCTGAGGCAGCCGGACGATCTCGCCCACCGGGTAGGGCCAGAAGGGCTGCAGGCCCGGGGTGACCGCCTCGGCGCCGGGGGCGCCCTCGATGCGGCCGAACACCGTCTTCACGCCGGTCTGGCCTTCCTGCACGGTCTGGAACCCGCTCAGCAGGAACACCGCCACCAGCACCAGGATGCCGAGCTGCAGCACCCGGTAGCTGAGCCGCAGCGCCTCGCCGAGCGACTGGTTCGCGGGATCCATCGCCTGGCGCATCGCGGCCTCGGTGCCGGCGCCGCCGGCCACGTCGAAGCGCGCGCTCGCGCCGCGGCGCGGGGCCTCGGCGGCGTCATCCTGCGGGAGCTGGTCGGGGGACTCGGCCACGGATCACTTCTTCGCGGGCTGGCGGCCCGGCTGGGGGATGCCCTTCGCGTCGACCGGCGCCTCGAGGTCGATGAGGTGGAACGGCGCGCGCGTGGTGTCGGTGATGTACGTGGTGTTCGAGGAGAGCGACGCCTTCAGCGTGTCGAGCCACGTCAGGAAGATCGCGAGCTCCGCCTCGGAGCGCATCTCCTGGTAGTAGCGCGTGGCCTCCTCGTTGCCCTTGGCCTCGATCCGCGCCGCCCACTGGTCGGCGAAGTTCATGATGATGTCGGCCTGGCTCTTCGCCTGGCTCTTCAGGGCCTCGGCGGCGCTCGCGCCCTTCGCCTCCTCGAGGTTGGCGAGGGTCTCCTGCACCGCAGCCATGCGCCGCAGCACGGCGACCGTGGTCTTGTTCGGCAGCACCACCTGCGAGATGCCCACGCTCACCGGCATGGTGCCGGCCAGCCGCGTGCGCTTCAGGTCCTCCAGGATCGCCGACTCGGCCTCGCCGAGCTTGCTGCCCTGCCCCACCAGGTCGGAGAACGCGTAGCCGCCGATCGCGCGAAGGGCGCCCTGCAGCTGGGTCTCGAGTTCCTTCGCCGCGCCGTCGACCGAGGCGTAGCTCGTGAAGAAGCGGAGCGTCGCGTCCGGGTCGGTGTCGATCCGCCAGGTCATGAACGCCTGCACCAGCACCTGCTGGCCGTCGCGGGTCATCACGGTCTCGAGCGGGCTCTCGATCAGCTGCTGGCGCGTATCCAGGCGCGTGACCTGGTCGACGAAGAACGGCGCCTTCAGGTGCAGGCCCGGCTCGCGCACCACCCCGGCGGGCTTGCCGAAGCGGGTGACCACCGCCACCTCGTGGAAGTTGACGGTGTAGGTGGTGTTGTAGAGCACCAGCACGAGCACGATGAGCATGCCGACGACGATGCCGACGGTGCGGTTCATGGGGTCCTTCCTCCCGAGGCGGGTTCCTTGCGCTCGAGGTAGTCGGAGAGGTTGAGGCCCGACTCGGCCTGCTTCATGGTCACGTCGAGGTCGGTGCGGCCGGACACGCCCGGGCCGAGGACGTACTTGGCACGCGCGGCGGCGAGCGCACGGCCGAGCACCTGCATGGTGCGGAACTGCTTGTAGAGCTCGGGCGCCGTGCGGTACGAGGGCGCCTGGCCCAGCACCTGCGCCGCGTCGCCCGCCGCGCCCATCACGATCGCCCAGCGCCGCGCGCGCGCGGCGGCGATCAGGCCCGCGGCGGCGCCGCGGCTCTGCATGATGAGCGTCTCGGCCTTGGCGCGCGCCTCGAGCGTCTCCGGCGCGGACTCGCCCGAGCTTCGCTCGGCGCGCTCGTAGGCCTCGATCGCGGCCACGATCTCGCCGGCGCGCTCGGGCGTGCCGGCCATCGCGGCCATCGAGGCGCGGACGAGGCGGTCGGCCTCCTCGCGCAGCTTTCGCGCGTTCTGCCGGTCGATCGAGATCTCCTCGAACATGCCTGCGCCCTCGCCCGCGGGCGGGCGCAGCGCGGGCACCTGCACGGCCACCACCTCGACGCCGGAGCCCGCGCGGTCGAGCGCACCCTGGATCCGCTCGCGCAGCGAGCGCACCAGCGAGTCGCCGCGCGGCGACAGCACGTCGTCCATGGGCTGCGTGGCCAGGTGCTGCGTCACCTCGCGCAGCGCGATGTCGCGCACCAGCCGCTCGCGCACGTCGGTGCCGGCGCGCCGGAAGCGCGCCTCGGAGGCGAAGTCGAGCCAGGCAAGGAGCCCGCCGGGCGCGATCCGGTAGCTCATCACCACGTCGGCGTCGACGAGCGCGAAGCGCTCGGCCACCGACTGCGCGGCCGCATCGTCCGTGCCCGAGCTGCCGGCCTCGCGCCGCACCTGCTCGGAGACGTTCGGTGCCGCCACCATGTACGGGAACCGGTCCTGGTCGCGTGCGGCCTCGTCGCCCCAGGTGTTCACCGCGCCGACCTTCATCGGCCGCGGCCCGAGCACCAGCGTGCGGATGCGCGCGACGTCGTGCACCGCGGCGGTCTCGACCGGCCACGGCCACTTCAGCATCACGGTCGCCTCGTACACGTCGCCGACGATCGCGCCGCCGCGCAGGCGCACGGCCTGCTGCCCGGGCGGCACCACCACCACGCACGACATCGCCACCAGCACCGCGGTCCCCAGGCCCAGGAGCCACGCCGTGCTGCGCAGGAGCAGCTGGTAGCCCCAGCTCGAGGTGATGTCGAAGCCGAACTGGTAGTTGACGGCCTCGTTGATCGAGCGGACGATCGAGTCGGGCGCGGCCACCAGGCTCAGGACGCGCGAATCGAAGGCCGGGCGCGGCACCTCGCCCGCGCGGCGCGGGCGGTAGAGGGCGAGCACGAAGTTCAGCACCACCTCGGCCGCGATCGCCAGTTCCCCGATGCCGATCGCGAAGGTCAGGTCCTCCAGGAGGCCCGCCTGCCCGAAGGCGTCGGCGACCAGGCCGACCGCGATCGCCAGGAGCGCAAGCGACGTCCCGACCGTCATGCACGCGCCGCCGCGCAGGTTCTGCCACGCCGGCTGGCGCGACATGCCCGCCGCGAAGCGCGCGAAGATGAAGCAGACGAGCGCGAGCCCCACGCACACGGCGAGCTGCCAGCCCGTCGCGCCGCCCGCCGAGAACGGCACCGGCGGCTCGAGCGCCGCATCCGCCTTCAGGTCGCCGTCGAGCGCCGACAGCGTGCGCACGGTCCACGCGCCGGCCGCGGCCAGCGCGCCGGCGAGCGCCAGGCTCGCCGCCGGCACCAGGACGCGCAGCATCCAGTCGAGGCGCCGGGTGGCCACCATGGAATCGGCGGCGCGCTCGGAATCGAAGACGGTCGATGCCCCGCGCGTGGCGCGGAGTTCCTCGGCCTCGAGCGACTCGAGCGCGGCGAGCCGCTGCTGGTGCCCGACGACCGCGAGGATGGCCCACGCCAGCACGCCGACGAAGGGCAGCGCGCTCGCGTGCACGAGCGCCGTGCTGCCGACCGCGCGGCCCATGACCAGGAGGACGAGCCCCACCGCCAGCAGCACGATGAGCCCGAGCCCGGCCACGCGGGTGGCCTGCTGGTGGGCGTACTGGTCTGGGCGCATCGTGGGCATCGGAGGGGATCCGGGGAACGCGCGGAGGGGCGCAAGGTACTGTATTCACGCTGCCGCCGTCCCGGCCGGCACGCTTCCCGACGCCATGGACTTCCTCACGCAGCTCTGGGCGATCGCCCGCAACACGGCCCTCGAGTGCCTGCGCCAGCCGGTGGTGCTGGCGGTCATGGTGGCGGGCACCCTGCTCGTGGTGATGAGCATCCCGTTCTCGGGATTCACGCTGATGGACGACCAGCGGATGTTCGTCGACATCGCGCTGAGCACGGTGTTCGTCGCGGGCACGCTGCTGGCGGCCTTCCTCGCCACGAGCGCGCTCGGCCGCGAGGTCGACAACCGCACCGTGCTCACCGTGGTCTCGAAGCCCGTCGGACGACCGGCCTTCGTGTGGGGCAAGTTCCTCGGCGTGGCGCTCGCGCTCACGGCGTGCACGCTGGTGCTGGCCCTGGTCCTGATGCTGGTGGAGATGCACGGCACCATGCCCACGGTGCGCACGCCCTACCACCTGCCGGTGATCACGCTGGGGTGCCTGGCGGCGCTCGGCGCCGTCCTCGGCGCGGCGTGGGCCAACTACATGTACGGGTGGAGCTTCCCGGCCGCCGCCACGGGCCTGGCGCTGCCCATGCTCGGGACCGCCTACCTGGTGTGCCTCCTCTTCGACAAGGACTGGACGCCCCTGGCGCCCACCGCGCAGTTCGAGGGCCGGCTGTGGCTCGCGGTCGCCATGATGTGGACCGGGCTCATGGCGCTCGCGGGGATCGCGGTGGCCGTCAGCACGCGGTTCGGGCAGGTCGTGACGCTCGGCGTCACCTTCGGGGCGTTCGTCCTGGGACTGATGAGCGACTGGCTGGTCGGCCGGAGGCTGAAGGCGACCGCCGACATGCTCGACCGGCTCGCCGCCGAAGGGACGTCCGGCAGCGCGCTCGACGCCAACCACCTGCAGTACTGGGGCCTCAAGGCCCTGTACGCGGCCATCCCGAACTTCCAGGTGTTCTGGCTCTCCGACGCCGTGCAGCAGAAGCGCGACCTGCCGGTCGACTACCTGCTGCCCGCGGCGGCCTATGGCGCGCTCATCGTGACGGCCGCGCTGTGCACGGCGACCGTGCTGTTCCAGCGTCGCGACGTCGGCTGAGCGGGCGCGGCCCGCGCGGCGGTCACTGCTGCGCGCGGCGCAGGTCGGCGAGGCGCTTGCGGGCGTCCTTCAGGGCGCGCTCCAGGCGCTCCTTGTCGAGGCCCTTGCCCTCGGCGCACGGCTCGCAGCGCTTCAGCCACGAGAGCAGGCGTTCCAGCGTGCGGATCTCGGCGTTCACCTGCTCGATCTCGCCGCCGGCCTTCGGCACGTTCAGCAGGTTCAGCTGCAGGTCGATGTCCTTCTCGCAGTCCTCGAAGAGCTTCTGCCAGCTCGCCGCGAGCTTGCGCCCGTAGTCGCTGACCTCGTACCACTCGGAGAGCCCGAGCAGCACGGCCAGCTCCTCCTCGGTGTCCGCGGTGCCCTTGCTGAAGCCCGAGTCGAGCGCGGTGCTCGCGGTGAACACCAGGTTGTCCTTCTCGTTGGAGAGGACCACCTCGCCGGGCATGCCGGTGACCTTGTTGTGCCAGGTGACCTTGCCGGTCACCGGGTCCTTGGTGTAGGTGAGGACGTCCTTGGCGAGCACCATGGCGTCGAACACCATGCGCGGGCGGCCGTTCTGCTCGATGACGTCGCCGATCTCGCGCTTGAAGGCCTCGAGCGGCTCGCCGTAGACGGTGTTGGCGCCGGCGATCATCGTCGACGCGCCCAGCGAGCCGACGGTGCGGAAGTAGATCTCGTCGCAGTGCATCGAGGTGCACGCGGCCGCGGAGATCGCCTCGCGCACCCACGCCACCACGCGGTGTCGCTTGCGGATGTTGCCGAGCGACTCGCTGATCTCGAAGATCTCCGTCACGAGGCCGCCGGGGCTGTCGATGTCCAGGATGATGATCTGCCCGGGGCCCCACTTGTCGGCTTCCTTGGCGACCGCCTCCATCTCCTCGTTGCGCGCGGTCTGGCCCACGGGGCCCTTCCACGGCAGGATGAAGGCGCCCTTCTTCGGCGAGATGCGGTAGCCGTTCTCGTCGAGCGGGTAGCCCTCCTTGTCGGTCTTGCCGCTGGGCTTGCCGGTGCCGCCGGGCGCGGCCGCGGCGGGGGCAGCGGGCGCGGTGGGCGACAGGGATCCGCCGGCCTTCGTGGCGGGCTGCGCGGGCGCAGCCGGGGCCTTCGGGGCCGCGGGCGCCTTCGGCGCGTCGGCCGCCGGGGCGGCGGGGGCCTCGCCCGCGCCGAGCGTCTTCATCGACACGATGCTCGACGTGAACACCGGGCGCGTCGACGCCTTCTTGCCGTCGAACTGCGCCTCGATGGTGAGGATGCCCTTCTGCGCGTCGATCGAGCGCACCGTCGCCTGCATCGTGCGCGTGGAGAGCTGGTCCTTGAAGGTGATCTCCACCAGGTCGCCCGGCGAGCCCCACCACGTGCCCGTGGCGAGCTTCACCTGCTGCTGCGATCCCGACTGGCCGAACGCCGCGAGGGCGGCCGGCGCGGCGAGCGTGAGCGAGACGGAGAGGGCGATGGTCGTCGTGCGTCGCATGGTGGGGAAAGGTCGCGTGGTTGGCCCGTACTGGATGCTCAGCGCCCGGGCCCGGGGCCCATCGGGCCGCGTCCGCCGCCGCCACCGCCGCCGCCGGAACCGCCGCCGGTCCCGCGCTTCTGGCGCTGGTACTCCTTGATCTGCTCGTTCAGCTGCTCGATGAGGACCTGCAGCTGGGCGTCGGTCAGGCCGAACCGCCACTCGAGCGTGCGCGCCAGCGGCGGGTACTGCTTGGCCATCTGGCGGATCTTCTCGAGCATCTGCTTGCGCTTCGGCAGCTCGCGGGCGTCCTCCATCTCCTGGCGGTACTCGTCGATCAGCTTCTTCACTTCCTCGTAGCGCTTGCGCCAGAGGGCGTTGTAGTCGTCGAAGATCTTCTGCCCGCTCTTGACCTCGACGAACTCGGGGTAGCCGAGGAGGCCCATCATGTCGTTCAGGTCCACGGCGACGCCGTCGGCGAGGCCCGTCTCCTCGGCCACCTTCGACGTGAACCGCGCCGACTGCTCGGGCGACTGGTCGACGACGTACCAGTCGCCGTTGGTGTCGTCGCGCCAGCGGGTGATGCGGCCGTCGATGTCGCAGCTGAGCAGGCGGTCCGGGCGCACCAGCGAGTCGGTCAGCTGGTTGGGGTGGCCGCCGAGCTCGAGCACGCCCTTGGCGATCCCGGTCCAGGCCCCGAACATCTTGGCGCGGATGTCGGCGTCGTTTCCGCCGCCGAGCGAGCCGACGATGTCGAGGCCGGCGATCTTGCCGTCCGGCGCCATGTACATGTAGGACCACGCGAGCGCGAACAGGCTGGCCACGCCGCGCGCGTCCTCGACGTAGACGACGGCCGGGTACTGGTCGAGGTCGGTGTGCAGCTTGAGCGCGAGGTCGCGGTACTCGGTGAGGCCGCTCGCGAGGCGCCGCGGGTCGATCTTGTCGTCCTTCATCTGCGCCCGCACCGCCTCCATGTACTTGTCGGGGGAGCGGTCGTCGCCCGAGTTCACGCGGAAGACGATGATGTCGGGGTTCTGGGTGCGGACGTCGGCGATGATCTTGTCGTAGATGCTCGGCTTGCCGTCGATGTTGCCGTGGATGTCGGTGCCCATCTGCCCGGTGATCGGGATGATGTAGACCTTCGGCGGCGCGGAGAGCTGCATGTCCGCGGCGTGCGGGCTCTTCCCGGGGCGGTTGCCGCCGGTGCGCGCGAGCGAGAACGGCTTGAGCGGCTTCGCCTCGGGCGTGGCGGCCGGGGCGTCCACGGACTTCAGGTCGTTGCCGCCCGGCGTGTCGCCGGCGGGGACGGGATCGGCGGGCGCCGGCGCCGGATCGGCGGGTGCCGGCTCGGCCGGCGGCGTGGTCGGGTCGTCCTGGGGGACGAGCGCGAGCGAGGCGGCCGCAAGGACGAGCGTGTGGAGCAGGGCCATGGGAAGGAAAGTCTAGCGGGACCGTCCGCGTTGATCCCCACGCAGAACGCCGCCCGGGGGTGCGCTGATGCGCGGGAATCGAGGCCGATCAGCGGGTTTGGGGCGCCTCGGCCGCCCGCCGCAGGGCGTCGAGGGCCTCGGTGCGCGTCCGGACCGCGCCCGCGAGCTGCCGGTCGTAGGCCGCGTCGAGGAGCGTGCGGAACCGCGGCCCCGGCCGCAGCCCGAGCGTCACCAGGTCGTCGCCGGTGACGAAGGGCGGCGGCGCGATGCCCTCGGCCACCAGGGGCCCAAGGTCAACCTCGATCGCCGCCGCAAGCGCGTGCCCCTCGGCGCGCAGCAGGGCGCGCGCGGCGGCGAACCCGGCTGCCGCGGCGAGCCGCTTGCGCCGCGCGACATCGGCCGTGGCCCACTCGGCGATGAGCCGCGGCCGCAGCGCAAGCGCGGCCTCGAGCGCGGCGGATTCGTCGTTCGAGAGGATGAGCGCCTCGCGCCAGCGGCGGCAGCGCGCGGGCGAGTCGTCGGCGTGCGGCCGGTCGCCGGGACAGCTCGGCGCGTGCGCGCCCCCTGCCCCGCGGCCGAGCATCCACGCGGCGAGCGCCTCCTCGAAGGGTGCGCCCGGCGGAAGCGCCGGCAGCCGCGAGAGGTCCGGCGACGGATCCGCCGCCTCGCCGAGCGCGGGGCCCGCGAGGCCCATCGACTCCATGAGCTCGACCGCGCGCGCACGCGTCGGGTGCGACAGCATGCGGCGGAGTTCGTTGCCGATCCGCTCGCGGCTCACGCCGCCGAGGTCGTGCGCCACCGCGCGCACCGCGGCGTCCGTGGCCGGGTCGACGCGCAGCCCGAACCGCGCCGCGAAGCGCACCGCGCGCAGCGTGCGCAGGCGGTCCTCGGCGAGGCGCGCGGCCGGGTCGCCGATCGCGCGCAGGACGCGCGCCGCCAGGTCCGCCTTCCCGCCGACATGGTCGATCACCTCGCCGCTCTCGGGGTCCTCGAAGAGCCCGTTGATCGTGAAGTCGCGCCGCAGCGCGTCCTCGCGGTCGCCACTGAAGCGGACGGAGGTCGGGCGCCGCCCGTCCTCGTAGTGGGCGTCGGCGCGGAAGGTGGCGACCTCCACGGTTCGCCCGCCGTGGCGGACGAGCATCACGCCGAACGCCTCGCCCACGCCGATCGCGCGCGGGAAGGTGCGGCGGATGTCCTCGGGCGTGGCATCGGTGGCCACGTCGTGGTCGGCGGGGTCGAGCCCCATCAGCCGGTCGCGCACGCAGCCGCCGGCGAAGAGCGCGCGGAACCCTGCCTCGCGCAGGCGGCGCGCCACCCACGCGGCCGCCTCGCGCGGCGCGATCGGCTCGCCGCTCACGGCGCGTCCTCCCACGAGGGGCGGTCGCCGGGCCCGGGCGGCGGGAACCGGCCTGCGCTGCGGGCGCGCAGGCGCGCGCGGCAGTTCATGCGCAGCTCCTCGATCCGCCGGCGCAGCCGGTCGAGGAGCACGTCGCTCCCCTCCTCGGCCCACGCGCGGATCGTCTCGGGCGCGATCGGCTCGCCGACCTCGACCTCGAGCCAGCCGCGCAGGCGCGGAAGCGACCGGCCCCTCGGCCACAGGTCGCCCGCGCCCTCGATCGCCATCGGGACGATGGGCACGTTCGCCTTGCGCGCGAGCAGCGCGATCCCCGGCTTGAACGCCTTGGTGCGGCCGTCCTCGTTGCGCGTCCCCTCGGGGAACATGAAGACGGCGCGGCCGGCGCCGAGGTGCTTGAGCGCCGTGCGCAGCGCGGCCATGTCGCCCGAGCCGCGCTCGATCGGCACCGCGCCGAAGCTGCGGATCAGCGCGCCGAAGGGCGCGAAGCGGAAGAGGCCCTCGCGCGCGATGATCGTGTACGGGCGGTCGAGGATGACGCTGCCGCACACCGGCGGGTCGAGGTAGCTCTGGTGGTTGCTCACCACCAGGATGCCGCCCGCGCGCGGCAGGCGCTCTCGGCCCGTGATGCCCAGGCGGTACGCGGCGCGGAAGCCCGCCAGAAGCGTCGACGCGCACGCGGTGAACCACGCGACGCTCAGGTTCCCGCGCCCGGGCGCGCGGCGCGCGGCATCGAGGAAGGCGGTCATGCCGGCTGCGCCGTGCGCGGCGGCGAGAGCAGGCCGGCGGCGACGCACGCGCGCACGCGGCGCTCGAGCTCGTCGACCACCTGGCGCAGCGTGAGGCCGCTCGTGTCGACGCGCTGCGCCTCGGCGGGGCAGACCAGCGGGCCGTCGGAGCGCGTCTCGTCGAGGCGGTCGCGCTGCTGGATGGCGCGCAGCACCGCCTCGTAGTCGGCGGGGCGCCCCTGCGCGCGCATCTGCTCGACGCGCCGGCGCGCGCGGACCTCCGGGTGCGCATCGAGGTAGAAGCGCACCGCGGCATCGGGGAAGACCACCGAGCCCTGGTCGCGGCCCTCGGTCACCAGGCGCGGGTGCGCGCGGCCGATCTCGCGCTGGGCGCGCACCATCGCCGCGCGCAGCGGTCCCTGGCGCGCCACGATGCTGACCACGGTGTTCACGTCGGCGTCGCGGATGCGCTCGGTGAGGTCGCGGCCGCCGAGGAGCATGCGCGGCGGGCGGCTCGTCCAGTCGAAGGAGAGGCCTTCCTCGGCGATGCGCGCGGCAAGCGCGGCGCCGTCGTCGGCCGCCACGCCCTCGTCGATGGCCACCACCGCGGCGGCGCGGTACATCGCGCCGGTGTCGAGCACCTCGAGGCCGAGCCGCTGCGCGAGCTTCCAGGCGACCGAGCTCTTGCCCGTCCCCGCAGGCCCGTCCATCGTCACGATGACGCCGGGCCGGGCGTTCATTCGTCGCCCTCGTCGCCTGCCCCTTCGTCCTCGCCGGGGTCGATCGCCTTCGCGAAGAGGTCACGGGCGCGCTCGATGTTGCCGACGGGGTCGGTCTTGCCCGCGTAGTCGATGCAGAGCGTGTTCTGGTAGCCGACGTTGCGGATGGCGTCGAGGCAGCCGGCGAGGTCCCACGACTCGTGCTTGCCGGCCTTGCTGAATCCCTTGACGCTTGCCTCCATGGCCTGTGCGTAGGGCGCGAGCCGCCGCAGCGTGTCAGCGGCGTCGCCCGAGGCCGCGGCGTGCGCGAAGGTCGGCATGCTGCCGATGCGGAAGCCGCCGATCTTCTTGATCATGTCCGCGAGTCGCTGCGGATCGCCGGCGCCCTGCCCGGGGCGGACGAGGAGGTGCGTGTCGAACTTGTCGAGCGCGGCGAGCGAGCGCTTGACGTTCGCCGCGTAGGCATCGAACTGCGCCTCGGGAAGCGCGGCGAGCTCGACGGCGACGGCGGGCGCGCCGAGCTTGCTCGCGCAGAGGCCGAGCCTGGCGACCCGCTCGATGGAGGCGGGGCCCGAGTCGGGGCCGAAGTCGAGCGCGGTCTCGTCGACGAGCACGAGGATCGGGCAGCGCGCGCGGTCGGCGCGGTCGCGCAGCGCCTCGAGGTCTCGGGGCACCATGCCCTTGAGGAGGGGCGTATGGACGTTGAGGCCCCTGAGCCCGAGCTCCTCGGCCACGAAGTCGGGCACGTCCATCGGGCCGAGCGGCGCCTTCGCGCGCTTGGCATGCTGGAGCGACCGGGTGGAGAGCGTGAGGAGCATGGAGGGAACGGCGCCGGAAGGACCGCCGCAGTCTAACAGGATGGCTATTATCTTCGCCTCGGCCTGCGCGCGGCGCGCGGCCGCACCCCGAACGAACGAAGGAACAGCGATGCCCAGCCCCGCAAACTGCCGCTACAGCGAGTCGCACGAGTGGTTCCGCCAGGAGCCGGATGGGTCCGTGACCATGGGGATCACCCAGCACGCGGCCGACGCGCTGACGGACATCACCTTCGTCGAGATGAAGCCGGCCGGCACCGCGGTGACCGCGGGCGGCACCGTCGGCGAGGTGGAGAGCGTCAAGACGAGCAGCGAGATCTACGTTCCGTGCGCCGCGACCGTGTCGGCCGTGAACGATGCCGCCCACAAGGACCCGTCGCTCCTCAACAGCGATCCCTTCGGCAAGGGCTGGCTGGTGCGCCTGGCGTCCTGCGACCTCTCCAAGGCGAAGGGCCTGATGGACGCAGCCACCTACGACCAGAAGAACGGGCACTGAGATGCCCGGCATGCCCGGTGACGGCGCGAGCCAGTCGGATGCCCGGGCGGCCGCGCCCGCCGGGACCGCATTCGTGCGGGCGCGCGGCGTCCGCAAGGCGTACCGCACCGGCGAGCGCGAGGGGGCGGCGCTGCGGGGCGCCGACCTCGAGATCGCGGAGCCGGGCTTCTACGGCATCATGGGCGCGTCCGGAAGCGGCAAGAGCACCCTGCTCTACCTGCTTGCGGGCCTCGACCGCGCCGACGCGGGCGAGATCGAGGTGGGCGGCGCGCGCATCGACCGGATGAGCGAGGACGAGCTGACGCTGCACCGCCGGCGGCGGATCGGCGTGGTGTTCCAGCAGTACAACCTGCTCCCGACGCTGACGGCGCTCGAGAACGTGATGCTGCCGGGCATCCTCGACGGCATGGCGCGCGGACCGCTGGAGGCGCGGGCGCGGGAGCTCCTCGGCACGCTCGGGCTCGCGGAGCGGGCCACGCACCGGCCCGAGGCGATGTCGGGCGGCGAGCAGCAGCGCGTGGCGATCGCGCGGGCGCTCCTCTTCGAGCCGCCGGTGCTGTTCGCCGACGAGCCGACGGGCGCGCTCGACAGCTCCAACAGCGAGCGCAGGTGGCGCATGCTCGACGAGCTGGCGCGCGAGCGGCGGATGGTGGTGCTGATGGTGACGCACGAGCCCGCCGCGGCCGCGCACTGCCGGCACGTGTTCGTGATCCGCGACGGCGTCGTCGCGGGCGGCTTCGAGACGAAGGGCATGCATGCGAGCGACCTGGTGGTTCGCGCGTCGGGGCTTGGCGGCCCGGCGCGGTAGGACGGCGCTGCTGGCGCTGGCCGTGGTGCTCGCGAGCACGCTCGTGACGGCGGTGGCATGCGGCCTGGAGAGCGCGCGCGGCAACGCCGAGGCGAGCCTGCGCCGCTCGATCGGCGGCACCGACGCCCGGCTCGTGAACCGCTTCGGCGCGCCGTTCGACGCGGCGGAGGCGGCGCGCGTGCGTGCGCTGCCGGGCGTGGACGCGGTGGGGACGAGCCTCGGCGGGTCGCTCTCGCTGGTGCGCGCCGACGGGGGAACCGGCGACGACGGCAAGCCGCGGCGCACGGTGGCGCAGGTGCGCGGGCTCGATTCCGCGGGCGATCCCCGCTTCCGGATGCAGGAGATGCGCGAGGGGAGGCTGCCGGAGAGCGCGGGCGAGATCGCGATCGACCCGCTCACCGCCAAGGCGCTCGCCGTGGGCACCGGTGACCGGCTGCAGGTGCAGCGCTTCGGCGACCCGATCGACCTCTCCGTGACGGGCATCATCGACCGCGCGACGCTCGGCGCGCTGCAGCGGCCGTACGCGGTGGTCGACCGGGGGACGCTCGTCGAGGCGAACGGCAGCGACGAGGTCACGCAGGTGATGGTCGCGCTCGCGCCCGGTTCGGACGTTCAGGCCTGGCTCCGCGAGCATGCGGCGGCGTTCGAGGAGCCGCTCTCGCTCGAGCCGAGCGAGCTCTACACCACGGGCTTCGACAAGCAGATGGATGCGCTGCGGCTCGGGTTCGTGCTGATCAGCGCGATCGCCTTCATGAGCTGCGCGTTCATCGTCGGGACCGGGATGACCACGGCCGTGGCGGAGCAGCAGAAGGCGCTGGCAGTGGCGCGGTGCGTGGGCGCGAGCCGAGCGCAGGTGTTCCTGAGCCAGGTGTGGGCGGGCGCGGCGCTCTGCGGCGCAGCGGGCATCGCGGGCGTGCCGTTCGGCGTGGGGCTCGCGGCGGCGCTGCGGTGGTGGTTCCGCGAGTGGCTGTCGGACGGGTTCTTCATGAGCTGGGAGGGCGCGGCGCTGGCCGTAGCCGGCAGCGTGATCGCGGGCGTCGGCGGCTCGCTCTGGCCCGCGTGGCAGGCCTCGCGCACGAGCCCGCTCGCGGCGCTCGCCCCGCAGGCACGGCCCCCGCGCCTGGCGTGGGTGTGGCGGCTCGGGGCGGTGGGCGCGGCGTGCCTGGCGGCGCAGGTGGCGCTGCTCGCGGTGCCCGGCTCGCAGGCGCGCTTCTGGACCTATGCGATCGCCGGCATCCCGCTCGTGCACGCGGGGTGGTTCCTCCTCTCGGTGCCGGCGCTGTGGATCGCGGCGCGCGCCTTCGCAGGCCTTCTCGAGCGGGCGTTCCGCATCCCGCGCGGGCTGCTCTCGGGCGCCGTGCGCCAGGCGCCCTACCGGCTCGGGTTCACCGCCGGCGCGCTCATGGTGGGAGTCAGCATCCTCGCGAGCACGTGGACCAACGGCACGGCGGTCGTCCGCGACATCAGCGAGCGCGTGCGCTTCTCCGACGGGTTCGTCTTCAAGGCCAACGGCATGGCCGTCACCGAGCAGCTGCGGATCCGCGACCTGCCGGGCGTGCAGTCGACCGTGCCGATCGGCTACCTGCCCGTGAAGGTGATCGGGGAGACGGTCTTCGGCGTCGAGGGGGTGGCTGCGCCCAACGTGGTGTGCATCGGCTTCGCGCCCGATGAGTTCCTGCGCCTCAACCGGCTCGAGTGGATCGAGGGATCGGCCGATGCGGCGCTGCCCCGACTCAAGGACGGAACCGGCATCCTGGTGGCGAAGGAGTTCCTCGTGGCGCGCGGCAAGAAGCCGGGCGACCGCATCCGGCTCGGCGGCGGCAAGACCGAGAAGGAGTACGAGATCGTCGGCGTGGTAGGCGCGGCCGGGCTGGACGTCGCGGTGCAGTACTTCGGCATCAGGAGCGTCTACACCGAGAACGCGGTGAGCTGCGTGTTCATGGACTTCGAGGAGGTCGCGGAGACCTTCGGGAGCCGCGAGGCGTTCATCCTGCAGGTGGACCTCGACGATGCCAGCCCGCCGGAGCTCGACGCGCAGCTCGCCGAGGCGGTCACCGACGCGGTGCCGGGCGCCGTGTACGCGAGCGGCCGCTCCATCCGGCAGGCGATCCTCTCCGT
Source organism: Phycisphaerales bacterium (assembly GCA_046096165.1). Lineage (GTDB taxonomy): Bacteria > Planctomycetota > Phycisphaerae > Phycisphaerales > SM1A02 > UBA966. The sequence goes on from JBJTJU010000325.1 coordinate 23,689, forward strand.
CGGCGACCGGGTGCTCGCGATCACCAGCTCGATCGCCTTCGCCGCGCTCGCGCTCGCGTGCTTCGGCGTCGGGAACGTGGTGGCGGCGAACATCGGCGCACGGCGGTTCGAGTACGGCGTGCTGCGCGCGAGCGGTGCGGCGCCGGGGCTCCTCGCGCGGCTCGTGCTCGGCGAGGTGCTGCTCCTCACGCTCGCCGGCGCCGTGGTCGGCACCGCGCTCGGGCTGCACCTTGCGCGCATGGGCGTGCTGTGGCACAAGGAGCTCGGCGGGCAGGAGATCGCCTTCGAGCCGCCCGTGCTCCCGCTCGCGGTCGGCTGGGCGGTGCTCACGGCGATGACGGTCGCGAGCGCCCTGCCCGCGGTGCGCGCCCTGATGCGCCGTTCGGTGCGCGAGCTCGTGAGCTAAATCCGCTCCTGGTTAGTTTGGCACCATTTGATTTCTCTGGAGAAATCGGGTGGGTCGGTCGGGCGGTGCGGTGAGAGCACCGAGACGCCGCGGCAGACGGCGTTGGGGGCGGTCGCTCGGCGTCGTGCGTGCCTGGACGCCTCGGCGACCGGCGGTGGGGGCGGTCGCGCGGCGTAGTGCGCGCCTTGGACGCCTCGGCGACCGGCGGTGGCCTCAGTCGCTCGGACAAGTTGCACGCCCCGGCCGCGTGCACCTCGCCGCTCATGCGCCCGTCGCGTGCAAATTGTCCGAGCGACGGAGGCCACCGCCGGTCGCCGAGGCGTCCAAGGCGCGCACTACGCCACGCGACCGCCCCCATCGCCGTTTGCCGAGGCGCTCAGGCACGC
>JBJTJU010000326.1:0-5729 GCA_046096165.1 Phycisphaerales bacterium
GCGTACTCGCGGCCGGAGGGGCTGACGTACCCCCAGCAGTCGTTGCCCGAGGTGGGCGCGCCGGTGAAGTTGTTGAGCGGGATCCAGCTCTTCAGCAGGATGCCGTTCGAGTCGAAGGCCTCCGCCGGCGATCCCTCGCCCGCGCGGAAGATCGGACCATTGACCGGCGGCAGCAGGTCCCGCGCCTTGGGGTCATCGACGTGCGCGAATGCCGCGACCCCGACGGCGAGGGCGGCAACGGACAGCGGCAGGGAGCGGGTCTTCACGAAGGTCCTGATACGGGGGTGGCCGGGCGTCGGTTCAACGGTACGCCCGGATCACGCCCCGTGCCAGTCAATTCTGCCCCTGGCCACCACCCGGCTGTCCGCCCTGGCCCCCGCCGGCGCCACCGCCGCGGTTGCCGCGGCCGCCGCCCTGACCACCGCCTTGACCTCCGCCGCCGAACATCCCGCCGCCGCGCTCGCGGAACGCGGCGATCATCGCCTCGCGCTCCTTCTCGTCGATGGTGCCGTCGTTGTTCTTGTCGAACTCCGTCAAGCGCTCGCGGGCCTGCTCGGGCATCTCGGACAGCGTGATCGGGCCGCCGCCGAACATCCCGCCGCCGCCCTGGCCGCCGCGGCCGCCGCGCGGCAGCTGCTCGCGCTGCTCGGGCGTGAGCAGCTGCTCCAGGCGCGTCATGTAGGTGTCGTTGATCTCGCCGCGCTCGTCGAGCAGCTTGCCCGAGGCCGAGCCCTCGTTGCCGCCGCCGCGGCGGAACATCTGGCCCATCGGCACGTCGCCGGTCATGAAGCCCACCACGCGCACCATCTCGTCCACCTGGCGCGTCGGCTCCTCCTTGCGGATCTCCTGCGCGATGCGGTCGTTGAGCGGCGACACCTCGTTGCCGTACTGCGTCTGCAGGGTGCGGATCGCGTCCGCCACCGTCGCATCCAGGCCCTCCAGGCCCAGCGCGGCCTCGAAGGCGCGCTGCATGCGGTTGGGGCCGTACACGCGCTCGAAGCCGGCGGCGAGCGCCGCGGCGCGCACGCGCGCGGCATCGGCCGGCTCGAGCTGCGCGCAGATCTGCTCGCGGTAGGTGTCGTTCACCTTGCGCACGCCCTCGCGCAGGTCCATGGCGCGGGTGGCGAAGCGGCGCGCCGCGTCCTGGTCGCCCGACTGGATCGACTGCAGGTACTTGGCCTCGTTGCCGGCCAGGAAGTCGTTGCGCGCCTTCAGGGCCGCGTCGAGCTGCAGCTCGTACTCGTCCATGATCGGCTGCAGCTTGGCGAAGGTCTCCTTGGAGAGCCCGGCCTCGTCGAGCACGAAGAAGAGGTTCACGCCCTCGCCGCTGATGGTCGAGCGCGGCAGCGTCTTCTCGCGCGCCAGGAAGCGCTCGAACGCCGGCCACTTCTGCATCTGGCCCTCGGAGAGCGAGGCCTGCATGCCGTCGACGAACGACTTGCGCATGCGCGCCTTCGTCTCCTGCCACTTGTTGAAGTCGGTCACCATCTCGCCGAGCGACGCGCGCATCTGGTCGAAGGCGCCGCTCGACTTCAGCTCGGTGCGCACCTCCTCGCCCATCTTCTCCATCTGGTCGCGGAAGAACGCCTGGCGCTCCTCGGGGGTCAGCTCGCCGCCCTTCTCCGCGGCCATCTGCTCCATCTGCTCGCGGGCCTTCTGCATGGTGCCGCGCCAGCGCTCCTGCATCTCGGGGCCCATCATCGGGGCCATCATCTGCTGCCCGAGGGACTGCATCTGGCCCATCATGTCCTCGCGCGCGGGCTCGAAGGCGTCCTCGTAGTCGCGCATGAGCTGCTCGACCACGATCATCTGCGGCTCCTCGAGGGTCAGCTGCTGCTTGAAGAACGGAATGTCGCGGCGGACGAAGTCGGGCTCGAACGACTCGCGGAACTGGTTCTGGATGCCCATGCCGCGGCCCATGCCCATGCCGCCGAACATGCCGCGGCCCATGCCGCCGCCCTGACCGCCGCGGCCACCACCACCGCCGCCACCGTCCTGGCCACCGCGGCCGCGGCCACCGCCACCACCACCGCCATCCTGACCGCCCTGGCCGCGGGGTGCATCCTGCAGCACCACCGCCATCACCGGGCTCGACATCCACGCGGCCACTGCCACGGTCGACGCAATGAGCGGGAGGCGAACGGCGCGACGGGCGAGCGAAACGGTCATGGCCATGGCTGGGCTCCTGGTTCTCGGACGTTCAAGTTCGATGCGCACCACAGCGGGGGCGCTGAACGGCAGCCAAACGGTCCGGCACCTCGCGTATTCGGCGCAAATGCACGAATTTCCGCGCGAACCCCGATCCGAAGGCACGGCGGGAATCATAGATACTCACATCGGCGTCCTGCCTGCGCCCGTGCGCGCTGCACCCGCCCCTCCGCCCATGCCACGAACGGCCGCCATCCTCGTCTTCGCCTCGGCCGCCTTCCTCGGCGGCGCGGCATCCGCGCTCCCGCAGGTCGCGTCCCTGGGTCTCGGCGGTCCCGCCATCGAGATCGACGCCTGGGCGCCGGGCAACCGGATGACGGTTCCCACCGACTCCCCCGCCGCCCCGCAGAACGGCTGCCGGTTCGGCTTCGCGATCGCCATGACCAACTCGGTGGCGGTGGTCGGCGCGCCCGACGTGCGCCTCACCTTCAGCGAGGAAGGCGAGACCACCTCCGTGAACGGCGCCGGCGCGGCGTTCGTCTTCGCGCGCAAGGGCGACACCTGGGAGTTCGTGCAGCGACTGATCGGGCCCGAGGTGGCCCTGATGCAGACGGGCTGCAGCGTGGCCATCGACCCCGTCACCAGCGACATCGCCGTCGGCGCGTGGGGCTATTCGAAGAACCAGCCCTTCGCCGGCGCCACGTTCGTCTACCGCAAGGGCGAGGGCTCGTCGTGGGGCGAACCCGCCACCGAGGGCCTCGGCTTCTCCGCCGAGACGCGCATGCCATCGCAGACGGTGGCCCCCGCCTCGCTCGCGTCCATCGACCAGTTCGGCTTCAGCGTGGCCATCCACGACGGCACGCTGGTGGCCGGCTGCCCGCTCTTCGGCAGCTCGAACACCGGGGCCGTGTTCGTGTTCGAGCGCGGCGCCACCGGCACCTATGCGTTCAAGGAGCGCCTGCAGGACGAGGGCGGCGGCGCGAACGACCAGCTCGGCACCAAGGTCGCCGTGCACCGGAACCTGCTGGTGGCCGGCATCCAGAACGACGACGTGCAGGGCCGCGTGAACGCCGGCAGCGCCATCACCTACCTGCGCCAGAACGCCTCGGGCAACTTCCAGCGCATCGAGAAGCTCACCGCGTCCACCCTCACCGCGGGCGGGCAGTTCGGCTCGGCCGTCACGTGCCATGACGGCGCCGACGGCGAGCTCGACTTCGTGGTGGTCGGCTCGCCGACCGCGTCCTCGAGCCGCACGGGGTCGCCCGTTTCCGGCAACGGCATGGCCGTGGTGCGCCGGAGCTCGGACGGCGGCATCACGTGGACCACCGAGGCCACGCTGCTGCCGCGGCGTGACGTGCTGAACAACAACTTCGGCTACTCGGTGGCCATGACGCACACCGCCTCGCCGCAGATCATGGTCGGCTCGCCCGGCTACGACAGCGCGCTGCAGGGCACCACCGACGACCCGACCGAGATCGTCTTCTCGCAGCTGGTGAACACGGGCGCCGCGTTCGCCTTCACCCGCGACAACGCCACGTCCGCCTGGTCGATCCGCGGCACCCCGCCGCTCACCGGTGACCTGTGGGACCCGGCGCTCGTCACCACCAACACCAACCTCGGCCGGTCGGTGGCGGTGGCCCCGACCGCACCGAACGTCGCGATCGCCGGCGCCGAGACCCCGACGGGGTCGCTCGGCACGGCGGTGCCCTTCTTCTTCACGCGCGCCGAGGTCGGCGTGCGCCCCGGCACGGTGGCCGGGCCCGCACTCGGCCCGCTCGGCGCCAACGGCCTGCCCGACCCGAACGGCGAGGGCGGCCCCGCGGGCGGCGGCCCCACCGGCGGCGGCATCGGCGGCGGCGGCGCGCCCGGAGCGGGCATCACCAGCGGCCCCGGCGCCATCGAGACGCCGCTCACCCCAATCGTCTACCAGTGGGGCCTCATCAAGGGAAGCGTGGTCGCGCTGCGCGGCGACAACGTCTTCGTCATGCAGACCGACGGCAAGCACTCGAACGTGAAGCCCGAGTTCGGCTTCCTCGGCCGCCTGCCCGAGGGTGCCACGTTCGCGGGGATCGGCGACATCAACGGCGACCTCTCCGGCGACGTGCTCTTCGTGAACGCGGCGAACGTGCTGCAGTACTGGAAGCGCAACGGCTTCCAGATCGTCGAGACCCGCACCATCGACACGCTGCCGGTGGGCTACGAGCCGGTGCTGGTGTCGGACATCAACGGCGACAACAAGCTCGAGGTGGTGCTGCAGGAAGCGGCCGATCCGCGCCAGCTCACCACGTGGACGCTCGAGGGCGGCGCGATCTCCGTGGTCACCGACTACGAGCTGCCGCCCGGCGACTGGGCGCTCTCGATCGGCGCGCTCCGCACGCGCACCAGCAAGGACCTGCTCCTGCGCGACCAGCAGTCGGGCGTGCTGCGCGTCCTGATCCGCGACGGCACGACCGTCACGTTCCCCGCCATCAGCGATCGGCCGCTCAAGTACCGCCTCGCCGGCGTGGGCGACGCCAACGCCGACGGCCAGCCCGACCTCTTCTGGCAGAGCGGCGGCGACGCCGAGATCGACTACATGGACCAGGACGAGAACGGCAACTACTTCGTGGGCACCATGAAGCGCGCCGGGTTCTCCAACCAGCCCATCATCGACATCCGCGACTGGAACGACGACGGCACCGTCGACTTCTGGTGCGAGAAGGGCCGCCGCAACTTCGTCATGTACGGCCAGGTGGTCGAGGGCTACATGTACAGCGCCGAGAGCCGCGACCTGGGCAACGCGCCGGGCCAGGTGATGGGCTTCGCGACGCGGTGAGGCTGCGCACCGGACGGAGGCACCCCGTTAGCATCCACGCATGCGCCTGCCGAGCCTGCGGACCATGCTGGGGCTGAAGCCCGACCCACTTCGAGACCCGAAGCTCGCCCCGCACGACGTGGGATTCCACGCGGATGCATTCCTGCTCCGGTTCGTCGGATCGAGCATGCCCCGGATGAGGAACTTCGTCGAGACGGGATGCAACGTCGGCAACTCGATCGGCTACGTGGCCCGCCATTTTCCGGACGTCGACTGCTTCTCGTGCGAACCGGACCCGCGGCCGAGGGCGGTGGCCGAGTCTCGCCTTCCGGCGGACCGGGTCTGGCTCAGCCCGCTGCGGTCGCAGGAGTTCCTGCCGGAACTGGTCCGGCGCAAGCCCTCGATCGTCGAGGAGCCGACGTTCTTCTGGCTTGACGCGCACGGCGGCGGCTTCCGGTGGCCGTTGATCGAGGAGATGCAGTTCATCCTCGGGAACTTCCGGCGCTTCGTCGTGGCGGTGGATGACTTCCTCGTGCCGGGCAGGCCGGACTTCGGGTTCGACCGGTACCGCGGGCAGGAGTGCTCGCACGCCTACGTCCGCCCGCACCTGCGGCGCGGCGATGTCGAGCTGCACTACCCGACGTACGCGGTCCGTACGTCGCCGAGGCACGCGCTCCGGGGGTGGGGCGTCTACAGCCGGTGGGACGGGCGGCCCTGGGACGAGTCGATCGACTTCCTGACGGCCGCCGACTGGGACCACGCCGCCCGCTGAGGGTGCGCGCCGCTC
>JBJTJU010000327.1:0-11114 GCA_046096165.1 Phycisphaerales bacterium
GAGTGGAACGTCGGCCCGGTCGGGTGCGACGGTGTCCCGGCCGCGCCGGTCCACGTGTATCGGTGCCGCACGGCAGGCACGCTCATCGTCGGGCCTTCGGCCGTGTCGACGGCCGGCACCTGCCCACCGCCGTCGGATGCGACGAGCGAGTGCCGCAACCGCTGCAGCGACACCCCGTTCGTGCGCAACCCGACCTGCACGACGCCCGTCACGGGATGCGGCGAGTACAACCCGGACTGCTCGCCACGGAGCTGCTTCACCCCGCAGGTGGGCCGCGGATGCACCGACAGCGACTGCTGCAGCTCGGTCTGCACCGCCGACCCGACCTGCTGCTGCGTCGAGTGGGACCAGGCGTGCGCCGACCTGGCGATCCAGCGCTGCCGCCAGTGCGGCACCAACGCCGCCAGCTGCCTGGAGGTCCACCCGACCCCTGGCTGCGAGGACGAGAAGTGCTGCGAGGCGGTCTGCAACGTGCAGCCGGACTGCTGCGCGATCGACTGGGACGAGGCGTGCGTGCAGCGTGCCATCCAGCTGTGCGCGGGCTGCGGCGACCCGTCCGCCGGCCCCTGCGACCAGGCGCACGGCACCCCGTACTGCTCCGACGCGGCCTGCTGCCGGACCGTCTGCAACCTGCGGCCCGAGTGCTGCGAGGTCGCGTGGGACGTGGTGTGCGTCAGCCTGGCGGATTCGCAGTGCTCCTCCTGCGGCGCCGTCGGCACCGGCGACTGCTGCGTCCAGCACCCCACCCCCTACTGCGAGAACGGCGCCTGCTGCGCGGCGGTGTGCGCGGTGGATCCATTCTGCTGCACCGTCGCGTGGGACTACGGATGCACGCAGATCGCCTCGACCCGGCCGCAGTGCCAGCAGCTGCAGTGCGCCTGCGGCTCGACGCTGCCGAACGGCGATCCGCTGAGCTGCTACCTCGAGCACCGCGAGCCCGGCTGCACCGACGGATTCTGCTGCCAGCTCGTCTGCCAGCGCGACCCCTACTGCTGCTACGCCGGCTGGGATGCGGCCTGCGTGGCCGGCGCCGAGGACACGTGCGCCAACGACCCGCGCTGCCTCGGCCCGGAGGGCACGCCGGTCAACGGCAGCTGCTTCATCCCGCGCACCGCGCCCGGCTGCGACCTTCCCGGGTGCTGCAGCCAGGTGTGCGAGCAGCGCACCGAGTGCTGCGACGTGGCGTGGGACCTCGCCTGCGTGGAGCTGGCCGTCCAGCTCTGCGACCGATGCGGCGACCCGTACTCCGGCAGCTGCTACGACGCGCACGGCACCCCCAACTGTGCCGACGCGGCCTGCTGCAAGGCCGTCTGCGCGGTCGACCCGTTCTGCTGCGACAAGGTCTGGGACGCCTCCTGCGCCGACCGCGCCGGCACCGTCTGCCCGGATCCGGTGGAAGGCTGCGGCGAGTCGCCGCGCAGCTGCTGGGTGGCGTCCTTCTGGAGCACCGGCTGCAGCGACGCCGCCTGCTGCCGCAACGTGTGCGACGTGGACGTCTTCTGCTGCGAGGTGCGCTGGGATGCGGTGTGCGCGCGCCAGGCCGACCTCTTCTGCGTGCCGGACTTCCCGAGCCAGGTGGGCCGCGACGGCTGCCTGTCGGTGCACGCCAGCCCCGGGTGTGCGCAGCGCGAGTGCAGCAACGCCGTGTGCAGCACCGACCCGACCTGCTGCACCGAGGACTGGGACCAGCGCTGCGTGGTGCTCGCCGGCGCGCTCTGCCCGGCGCCGTACTCCTGCCCGGCCCCCGGCCGCTGCGATGCCGCCCACGAGAACCCCGGGTGCGAGGACGTCGCCTGCTGCAACGGCGTCTGCAACGCCGACCCGACCTGCTGCGACGCCGCGTGGGACGCCGACTGCGCCACCATCGCCCGCGCCATCTGCCAGACGCCCGCGGGGCTGCCGTGGAACTGCCCGTGCATCGGCAGCTGCTTCTCCGAGCACGACAACCCCGGGTGCGAGGACGGCTCATGCTGCAACATCGTCTGCCAGCTGAAGCCCGCCTGCTGCACCGAGGCGTGGGACGCCGAGTGCGCCTCGTTCGCGTCCTTCGTCTGCTGCGGACCGGTGGGCTGCGACTCCGGCTGCAACGGGCCCTGCACCGTGCCGCATGAGTCGCCCTTCTGCGCCGACCCATACTGCTGTGCCACGGTGTGCGCGCAGGACCCGCTCTGCTGCTCGTTCTCCTGGGACGGCCTGTGCGTCGAGATCGCGCTCCAGCGCTGCGCGTCCTCGTGCGGGATGGCCGACGCCGGAAACTGCTTCGCGCCGCATGACCTGCCCTCCTGCCGCGACGGCCGCTGCTGCGCCCGCGTCTGCGCCGACGACCCGGTGTGCTGCAACTCGGAGTGGGACGACGTGTGCGCCCAGGCCGCCAAGGAGAAGAAGAACGCGGACGTCTGCGTGGTGCCGCCGTGCGGATCGGCCCTGACGGGCCCGCCGTGCCAGGCCCACGCCACGCCGGCCAGCACCAACCTGGAGTGCTGCGAGGCGGTGTGCAAGGAGGACAGCTACTGCTGCGACACCGAGTGGGACCAGTCCTGCGTCGAGATCGCCCGGCAGATCACCTCCTGCGACTGCTCGTACGAGTGCGGCGAGGCCTGCGCCGGCAGCTGCTGCCGCGCCCACGACAACGGCGGCTGCGACGACGCGGACTGCTGCAAGCTCGTCTGCGCCCAGGATGCCTACTGCTGCGACGAGCAGTGGGACTCGGTGTGCGCCGAGTTCGCGCGCGCCCAGTGCAACGGCCCCGACGAGGCATGCCCGCTGCCGGAGTGCGGGTCGTCGCTGCTGCCGAGCTGCTGCGTTCCGAGCCCGGCGCCGCGGTGCTCGGACGAGGACTGCTGCGAGGCCGTGTGCGAGGTCGACCCGTTCTGCTGCTCGGCCAACTGGGACGCGGCGTGCGTGCAGCGCGCCCGCGAGACCGACGACTGCGACTGCGACGAGGACGGCTGCGGCTCGAGCTCTGCCGGAGACTGCTTCAGCCGGCACTCCACCCCGGGCTGCGACGACCTCGGCTGCTGCCAGACGGTGTGCGCCTTCGACCCGCTCTGCTGCGAGCAGTCGTGGGACGCCGAGTGCGTGGCGCTCGCCGAGTTCTTCTGCACGTCGACCTTCAAGCCGCTCCTCGACCACCATCGCGGCGGCCCCGCGGTCGACCCGCCGGGACGCTTCCGCGGCGAGCCGAAGGTGCCGCCCTCGATCGGCCCGCGCTCGCTGCCGCGCGAGCGCATCCCGATGCCGGGGGTGAAGCTGCCCGAGCGTGCGCCCGCGGCCCCGTTCCAGGGCCCGCGTCGCGCGGGTCCGTCGTCGGGCAAGTGAGCCTGCCTACCTGAAGTCGCGCGAGCGCTGCGCCGGGGCCGTGCCGTCGGCCCGCCGCGCCAGTTCCGGGCCGAGGTCCACCATCCGCCGCACCAGGAGGTGGGTGACCCCGTCGCGATGCTCCACCCGGCCCTCGGCCAGGATGGCGCCGGCGTGGCGGCCGATCCTGCGGCAGCGCTCCCAGGTGCGCGGGCGGATGATGAGGTTGGCCACGCCGGTCTCGTCCTCGAGGGTCATGAAGACGATGCCCGAGGCGGTCGCCGGCCGCTGCCGGCAGAGCACCAGTCCGCCGACCATGGCGGTGCGGACGCCGGCGAGCCGTGCGCACTCGACCGCGCCGCGGCGCGCGAGCGATTCGCGCAGAAACGAGATCGGGTGCGCACGCAGGGAGAGGCCGGTGCTGGCGTAGTCGGCCGCCACCGCGCGCAGCGCGCCGACCGGCGGCAGGGGCTGCGGCACGGAGTCGAAGAGCGTGGCGCCGTCGTCGGCGGCCGCCTCGAGCACCGGCTCCGGGCGCTCGCGCAGGGCGCGCACCTGCCAGAGCGCCTGCTGGCGGTCGATTCCCATCGCGGCGAACGCATCGGCCGCGGCCAGGCACCGAAGCGCTCGCACGCCGCAGCCGGAGGCGCGCCACAGGCGCTCGATGCCGGGTGGGTTGCCTGCGCGGCCGCCCACCGCCACGCCCCCTGCCGCGCGCATCGCCGCCACCGCCTCCGCCACCGCGCGGCCGTCATGCTCGGCCAGGCCGGACACCATGCGCAGCCCCAGGCGCACCGCCGGCATCGCGCCGGGTCGGTCCTCGAGCGTGCAGTCCCAGGCGCTGTGCAGCACGTCGATCGCGCGCACCTCGACCCCGTGGGCGCGCGCGTCGCGCACCAGCTGCGCCGGCGCGTAGAAGCCCATCGGCTGGCTGTTGAGGAGTGCCGCCAGGAACGCCGCCGGGTGGTGGCGCTTGAGCCACGCCGACACGTAGACCAGGAGCGCGAAGCTCGCCGCGTGGCTCTCGGGGAACCCGTAGCCGGAGAACCCCTGGATCTGCCGGAAGACCTGCTGCGCGAACGCCAGCGTGTAGCCGCGCGCGAGCATGCCGCGCTCGAGGTGCTCGCCGAACTGCGCGATCTGGTTGCCCGAGCGCCGCCACGCCGCGATCGCGCGCCGCAGCCGGTCGGCCTCGCCCGGCGTGAAGCCCGCGGCGACCACGGCGAGCGCCATCGCCTGCTCCTGGAAGAGCGGCACGCCGAGCGTCCGCCCGAGCACCGCGCGCACGGCGTCGTCGGGGTACGTGACCGGGTCGATGCCGTCGCGGCGCCGCAGGTACGGGTGCACCATGTCGCCCTGGATCGGGCCCGGGCGCACGATCGCCACCTCGATCACCAGGTCGTAGAAGCACCTCGGCCGCAGCCGCGGCAGCATGCTCATCTGCGCACGGCTCTCGATCTGGAAGACACCCACGGTGTCGGCACGCGAGACCATCTCGTAGGTGGCCGGGTCCTCGGCAGGCACGGTGCGGTACTCGAGCCGCGCCGGCACGCCGGGCGCCGGGTGCGCGTTGGCCAGGTCGATCGCCTTGCGGATCGCGGTGAGCATGCCGAGCGCCAGCACGTCCACCTTGAGCATGCCCATCGCCTCGACGTCGTCCTTGTCCCACTCGATGACGGTGCGGTCCTCCATGGCCGCGTTGCGCACGGGCACCAGCTCGCAGAGCGGGCCGTCGGTGACCACGAACCCGCCGACGTGCTGCGACAGATGGCGCGGGAAGCCGAGCAGCTCGCCCGCGATCGCGAAGAGCCGGCGGAGCCCGGGGTCGCCGGGGTCGAGCCCGAGCTCGCGCAGTCGGTCCAGGCGCGGCCCGTGCGTGCCGCCGTCGCGGACGCGCTCGCGCAGGCCCTCGATGCCCTCGGCCTCGCCCCACCAGTCGGCGGCGCCCGCCAGCAGGCCGACGAGGTCGTCGGGCATGCCGAGCGCACGCCCGACGTCGCGGATGGCGCTGCGGCCGCGGTAGCAGGCGACCTCGGCGCAGAGCGCCGCACGCGCCCGGCCGTAGGTGGCGTAGACGTGCTGGATCACCTCCTCGCGGCGCTCGTGCTCGAAGTCGACGTCGATGTCCGGCGGCTCGTCGCGCTCGCGGCTGATGAAGCGCTCGAAGAGCATCTCCGAGCGCGTGGGGTCGACCGCGGTGATCCCCAGGCAGTAGCAGGTGGCGCTGTTGGCGGCGGCGCCGCGGCCCTGGCAGAGGATGCCGCGGCCGCGCGCGAACGCGACGATCCCGTGCACGGTGAGGAAGTACGGCGCGTAGCCGAGGTCGGCGATGATCGCGAGTTCATGCTCGAGCTGCGCGCGCACCCGGGCAGGCACGCCGCCGGCATCCCCCGGCCAGCGCACGGCGGCGCCCGCCTCGACGAGCGCCCGAAGGTGCGCATCGGGCGTCCGCCCGGGCGGCACCGATTCCGCCGGGTAGCGGTAGCGCAGCATCGACATCGAGAAGCCCGCGCACCGGGCGGCCACCTCGGCGGAACGCGCCAGGGCGGCGGCACGCACGTCCCCGGGCACGCCCTCCAGGATCCGCGCGATGCCGGCCGCGCCTTCGAGGCACGCCGCGCCGCCCGGGGCAAGCGCCGGCCCGTCCCACGCGCACCCGTGTGCCGCATCCACCGCGGCCGTGCGTGCCACGTGGCGCAGCTCGTCCACCGTGCGCCGCGCACGGATCGCCGTGAGCACGTCCTGCAGCGGCCGGCGCGCGGGGTCATGGCAGCGCGGATCGTTGGTCGCCAGGAGCGGCACGCCTGCCTCGGAGGAGAGCCATTCGAGCTGCAGCAGGCGCAGCGCGGCATCGGGGCCCGGCCGGTGCACGAACCCGAGCGACAGCCGGTCGCCGTCGAACGCCCCGCGCAGCCAGCGCAGGCACTCCAGGAACCGCGGCTGCATCGCGCCGTACCCGGCGGGCGGCATGACGATCGCGTGCACGCCGCCGAGGGCGAACGGCGCGAGCGGCCGCGCCGCGTCGGGCGAGCGCGCGCCCGGTGCGCCGCCCGGCTCGCCCATCCCGAGCGCCTGCACCGAGGCGTCGACCAGGTCATGGAGCCACAGCCGGCAGGCGGTCGCATCGCGCGCGGCGCCCCGTCCGTCGATCCCGGCCATGAGGGCCGCGGGGCTGCCGTCGACGTCGAGCGTCCAGCCCGCGCGGCGCTTGCCCAGGGTGAGCAGGCGGCAGAGGCGCGCATAGCCCTCGGGCGACTCCGCAAGCAGCACGAGCTCGACGTGCGACGGCTCGTCGTCGGCACCGAGGGCGAACTCGGCGCGCGTGCCGACGGCGAGCGCGATGCCGTGCTCGCGCGCGGCCACGTGCGCGCGGACGATGCCGGCCATGGTGTGGCGGTCGGCGATGCCGAGCGCCGCCATGCCCAGCGCCTTGGCGCGGATGACCAGCTCCTCGGGGTGGCTCGCGCCTTCCAGGAACGAGAAGTTGCTGGCGGCGGCCAGTTCGCAGAATGGCGGGAATGCAGCCATGGGGACACGATGTACGGCATTTGTTAGGATACCGGCCGCCGCCGGATGCGACAATGCCCGCGATGCACCGGATCCTCCAGCGAGGCGGATGGGCGTGGCTCGTGGGCGCGGCGGCCGTGGTGCGCGCGGCATCCGCGCAGGACGTGCCGACGGTGCTGCCGCCGCCCGCGCCCGGCGCGACGCCGGCGCTCGAGTCGATGACGCCGCCCGAGCGGACGATGCCGGTCGATGCGGTGCTCCTGCGCCAGGCGAAGTCGGTGCCGGGCGACCGGCGCTGGGCGGTCGCGTACCAGGGCAACGTGTACCTCTTCGCGGGGCAGGAGACGCGCGACGCATTCGTGCGTGACCCCGCGACGTTCGCCGCGGTCGATGCCGGCGCGTGCGGACGCATGGGCCCGCTCGGCGGGCTCGGCGACGCGCGGCGGCACGCGCTGCAGGACGGGCTCCTCTATTTCTTCGCGTCGGATGCATGCATGCAGGCCTTCCGCGCCGCGCCCAAGCAGTTCATGGAGCCCTACGACCAGCTTCCGTCGGGCACGCCCGAGCTGCAGCGCGCGGGGCTCGAGATCTTCGACCGCTGGGTGGCGTGGGCCGGCGGCAAGGATGCGGTGCGGCGCGCGTCGACCTACCGCCAGGTGACCGAGGAACGCGTGACCTCCGGCGGCCGGGAGTGGGACCGCGTCGAGGAGCTCGAGATCGCGGGCCCGTCGTCGCTGCGCCGGCGAGACATCTGGCGCCCGGTCGACGACCCGAAGGCGACGCCCACCGAGTATGACCTGGTGGCCACGCCCGAGCGCACCGTGCTCACCATGCGGCCCGGGCCGTCGAGCGAGTTCGAGGGCACGCGGCGCACGGCGTTCCGCCGCGCGATGAACCGGCTGCCGTGGGCGATCCTGCAGGCGCGTTTCCGTCCGGACGCGGGGCTGCTGGTGATCCGCACCGGCGAAGGGCGGCTCGGCGACGCCGACTGCGACTACGTCGCGACGTGGTTCGAAGGGAACCTCACCAACCTGGCGATCGACAAGTCGACCGGGCGGCTGGTGCAGATGGGCTACGTCGGCCGCGACACGCAGCAGCGCGTGGTGAGCCTGACCATGGATGCCGTCGACCATGCGGGCCCGGAGGCGCTGCGGCTTCCGACGCAGTGGGTGGTCTATCCCACCGGCGAGAAGGAAGGCACCATGGGTCCGAAGGCACGGATCACGGTGGGGCCGGCGGCGTCCGCGCCGGCGGCGAGCCCGGCGGCGGAGTCACCGGCGGTGCCGTCGACACCCCCGGCACCCGCGGCCCCTGGCCCGGCGCGCCGAGGCTCCGGAAGAACCGCGCCTTGAACTGCCATGCCACGCGCGTGCGCGGCACCGCCACGTACGTGGCGAACGTGCCGCGGTCGGCGACGCTGCGCTGGTAGATGGGCTGTGCCTCGACGGTGGTCTCCTTGCCGTCCCACGTGGCGTCCCACGTGGCGAGGTCCGCGCCCACGGCGCGCGCGGCGTCGGCCACGTGGCGGTCATCGAGCGCAAGGTCCGAGGAGCGGAAGGCGCTCTCGCCGATCGGGCGGGCCTCGGCCTCCGGCGGCGCCTCCTTCACGACGCGCGCGGACTCGACCGGCGCGAAGCGCTCGCCGCGGTAGTTCTCGAGGAACGGGTTGCAGCCGGCCGCGAGGAGCGCAAGCACGGGGACCGCGGCCATCGGGCGCATCGGCCCGAGTCTAGGGCCGCCGCACGCACCCGTCGCCGAGCCGCGCCGACAGGTGGTCGACCAGCTCGCCGACGGCGCGCTGCGTGCCGGCCTCGCGCTCGTCGTGCGTGCCCTCGCCCAGGCGCCCCAGGCGCACCGCCCGCAGCGCGATGCGCTCGATGCCCTGCCCGTCCTCGTGGCGCCCCAGGTGCAGCCGCTCGACCCGCGGGCGCAGCACCGACCACAGGTGCGCGGGGTCGCGCGTCGGCGCGCCGAGGTGGACCGTGCCGCGCACCGGCGCAAGCCCGGCGCGCGCCAGGCGCACCTCGAGCGCACGCACCCCGCGGCCGCGCCGCGCGAGCATGGCGCAGAGCCCGTCGACCGCGGTGCGCACCGCACGCTCCACCGCCTCGCGCGAGGCGCATGCGGAGGCGAACTCGAACGCCGACTCGACCGGGTCGGGCGGCGGCACCGGCACGAAGCTGCGCGCGCACGCGCCGACGGCCTCGTCGAGCCGCCGGCCGACGTCCGGGCCGAATCGGTCGGCGAGCGCATCGCGCCCGATGGCGCGCAGCTCGCCGATGCGCGTCACGTTCACCTCGCGCAGTGCCGCGCAGGCGGCGGCATCGAGGCGCAGCGATTCGATGGGGAGCGCCCCGAGCGGCGCGCGCAACGCGTCCGATCCCGTTCGTCCCGCACGCATGTCGGCGGCGGCCGCGGTGGCGCGCACGCATGCGGCACCGGCGCAGGGATCGGCCGACAGCGCATGGTCGATGCCCCGGCGCACGAGCGCCCGCCCCAGGCGTGCCGCCAGGCGCGCGGGCCCGTCCGCACCCGGCGTGCATCCGCGGACGTCGAGCAGGACGAGCGGCATCCCGCCGTCCGGCGGGTCGAGGTGCACGCGCGGCGTCCAGCGCAGGCTCCACGCGGCCAGCCGGCCGAGCGCGGCGCGGTCGCGCCCGGGGTCGTGCGGCACCTCGATCGACGCACCGCACCGCGCCTGCGCATGCGCAAGCGCCATGCCGGCGTGCACGCCCCGCGCCGCGGCCTGCGCGCAGGCATCGGCCACGTGGCGCGCACCCGCATGCTCGGCGACCACCAGGAGCGGGCGATCGTTCGGCGCACCGCGCGCACGGCGCGCCGCCAGCGCGCACGAGGCGGCCCAGCGCACCGGCACGAGGGCCACGAACCACGGCGGCGGGCGCGGCGGCATGGCAGGCTCAGGCGGCGCGGCCGTCGTCGGCGGGCCGCGCGATCGGCTGCGCCCAGCGCTCGCCGCGGCTGGTCATGCGGTCGCGCGCACGGGCACGCGGATGCTGCAGTCGGACGGGGGCCGTCGCCGCAGCGGCGGCCGTCGTGGCGGCCGTCGCCGCGGCCTCGCCGCCATGCAGCGCCGCCTGGCGCGCGCGCATGCGTTCGGTCTCCAGGCGCGCCAGCCGCGCCGTGCGCCGGGCCGCCGCGCGGACGAGCGGCGTGGGCGCCTCCTCGGTGCCTTCCCACTGCGTGCGCGCGAATGCCACGTCGGCGGCACCGGTGCATGGATCGACCGCCATCCCGCGGGCGCGCTCGAGGGTGACGCGCCAGCATGGTTCCGGCGGGATGCGCCCGGCAAGCGCATGCACGGCGCGCAGCCACGGCACGTGTCGCGCACCCGACGCGGCGCCCGGCACGGCGCCCGGCGCGATGTTCCAGCGCGTCGCGGCGGCACTCGGCGTGCGTGCGCGGTCGCCGGCATGTCGCGATTCGCCGCGCAGCGTGCAGAGCATGGTGCCCGAGGCCGCCAGCTGCAGCCGACGCGTCGCCGCCATCGGCAGCGCACGCCCGTCGGCGATCACCGCGCACACGCCCCCGCAGCGCACGGCCTGCTCGATGGCCCAGAGCCGCGCACCGTCGTCGCCGGCCGGCACGTCGACCAGGATCGACCGGTCATGAAGCCGCGCATCGGGCCAGGTGCGCACGCGCGTGCCGCCGAAGAGCCCCGCCAGCGGGGCGCGCATCCCGCGCACCAGTTCGTCCCCGGCAGGCCATGCCATGCGGCCGACCCACGCGACGTGCCGGTGGTGCCCGGCATGCGTGCGGTCGTCGTCGATCAGCGCCCGCCAGGCCAGCTGCACGAGCACCGCACGCACCGCGGCCGGCTCGCCCCACCACTCATGCAGGCCCGCGCACGGCACGCCGCCGCCGAGCGCCGCATCGATCGACGGCCAGCCCGTGGCCACGCGCACGCACGCCGTGCCGCGCGTGGCGGCGCACACGTCGTCGATCCGGGCGCGCAGTCGGTGGGAGTCCGGGTGGGGCATGGGGCACCTCGTGTGTTTGTTTGGTCTTTGTTAGGGTATGCTCCGGAGGCAGTCATGGCAAGTGCCGGTGCGCCATCGACCCGCGCCGCCGAGGCCTCTAGCCTCTCGGGCCACATGCACCGCTCCATGCCGCGCGCCACCCTGCTCGCCCTGGCCCTCACCGGGGTCGCCCCCATGGCCGTGGCCCAGGTGCCGCAGCCGCCCGCCCGCCGCCGGCTGCGTCGACGGCGCCGGGCGGCGGGCGGGCGGCAGCGGCACCTGGGCCACGGCCATGGAGGCGACCCCGGTGATGGCCAGGGCGAGCAGGGTGGC
>JBJTJU010000328.1:0-3840 GCA_046096165.1 Phycisphaerales bacterium
CCGCTCCTGGAGCCGCACCCGGGGCTCGCCCGCCGCAATGCCCACGCGCACGTATGGCTCGGCCTGAAGGTGATCTTCGGCGACGACTGGCGCGAACGCGCGGCGCCCGCCAGCGTGCATGCGTTCCTCGGGTGGATGGACGCCAACCCGAACGCCGACTACGACGACTACCTCGGCCCGCGCGAGGAGCTCAGCGCCGAGGCCCGCGGCGACCTGTGGTGATCGGCGCCGCTAGAGCGTCCACGCCGCCAGCAGCATCCCGAGATCGTTCCCGTCGACGGCGCCGTCGCGGTTGAGATCCGCGGGCCCGGATCCCGGCCCCCATGCGGCCAACAGGATGCCGAGGTCTTCGCCGTTCACGGCGCCGTCTCCGTTCAGGTCCGGGCCCGGCTGTCGGCATGCATCCAGCACCCCGTCGCCGTCGGCATCGAGCGTCGGATTCCTGGCGATCTCCAGCCGATCCGGCACGCCGTCCGTGTCGCAATCCTCGAACGATTCCCACACCCAGATGGCGCTGCGCGTGTGCGCACCGGCGTCGGGCGAGGGCAGGGCATCCACCCACGTGCCATCCGGCTGCCCACTCCCGCCAAGGCACATGACCGCTTCCAGGACACCGGCCTGCGCGGGCCTCCCGGTCGCCCACGCAAACGGCGTGAACGCCTCGCTCGCCCCGGCCCACTGCCATGCGCCGCCCGGCGTGCGCCGCCCCGCGATCCACGGACCGGCACAGTCGAAGGCACCCGGAAGCAACGGCATCCCGATGACGAATGCGAGCGACTGCGCCGTCGGGGTGGCCGCCAGGCGCCCACCGCACGCGCTCGCCGCCGCCTGTGCCTCCGCCCACGACCACTCATCCGTGGCGACGACCACGGCGTACGTCCGGCCGTCTGCGCCCGCGCCGGACGACCAACGCGCCACGCGGAAGTCCTCGATGCCTGCCCACGCCCACTCTGCGCCGCACGAGACGGCTGCGGCCAACAGCATCGAAAGACGTCGTGGAATGCAGGAGCCCGTCGGCGATCGCATGTCATGAGGGTAGCCACGCGCGCTTTGATGCCGAAGCCTGACCCGCTAGCCTCACGGTCATGATCGGCCGCCGGGAGTTCCTGCACGCATCGGGGGGCCTGCTGGCGGCCGGGGCGCTCTCGCGCCATGCCGTTGGCCGGCTGCTCGGGGACGCCTGCCCGCCGAGCACCCTCACCGACGGTGCACTGTCCAGGTTCCGCGCCGGCATCCACGGCCAGGTCATCCTGCCGACCGATGACGACTACGCCTTCGCGCGTCTCCTCTTCCACCGGCGCTTCGACCAGTTTCCGCTCATGGTGGTGCGCGTGGCCGACGAGTCCGACGTCTCGCGCACCATCGACTTTGCGCGCACGAACGGCATCCGGCTTGCGATTCGATCTGGCGGCCACTCGTACATCGGTGCGTCGGGCGGTTCGGGCATCGTGCTCGACCTGTCGCTCATGGGCGTGATCCAGGACCTGGGCGGCGGCCACTTCCGCATCGGCAGCGGCACCCAGCTGCAGCGCGTCTACGGCCACCTGCGCTGCAACGGCGACTGGACGTTGCCGGCCGGCTCATGCCCCACGGTGTGCTTCGGCGGCCTGGCCCTCGGCGGTGGCTTCGGCTACCGCCAGCGATCGCTCGGCCTCACGTGCGACCGCATCCGCTCCGTCCGCATGGCCCGCGCCGACGGCACGTTCGTTGATGCGTCGCCGGACGGGGACAGTGACCTCTTCTGGGCCCTGCGCGGCGGCGGCGGCAACAGCTTCGGCGTGGCCACCACCATCGACGTGGAAGCCGCGCCGTACCGAACCCTGCGCGTGCACCTGTGGCGCTGGCCGCTGGCGGCGGTCGGCGACGCACTGGCGCGACTCATCGAGGTGCAGCAGGCAGACCTGCTGCCGCGCAGCGTGTCCGGGGCGCTCGTCTGCACCAGCTACGCCGCGGCCACCAGCCCCTCGACCTGCGTGTTCCTGGCCTGGGGAAACGGCCCCGACGCCGATCTTGACCTCGCGCGGCAGATCCTCACCGGCCCCGCTGGCGTGCCGATGGTGTCCGGCTCGTTCTCGGCGTCGGATGACGCCGTGCCGCCCTGTTCCCCGAATGAGATGCCTGCGCGCGCGTGGTATCGCGCCAAGTCCGCGATGGTCTACGGCACCGTGCCCTCCGACACCGGGTCGTTGATCCGGGAGTGGATGGATCGCCGGGTCAACCAGTCCGCGCCGATCACCGCGGACGACTACGCGAGCCTCAACCTCTTCACCGTGCGCGGCGCGGTCGGCGACGTGGCACCGAACGCCTCCGCCTACGCCCACCGAAACGCGCTGCTCGAGGTGCAGTTCCTCGGCTTCGTGAACACGCCCAACCCCACGGCGAACTCCATCAACGACGCGTGGATCAAGGGCTTCTATTCGGACGTCTATCCGCGCCTGTCCGCAGCCGGCACCGGCGCGTACGTCAACTACCCCGACGAGGACCTGACCGAGGCGCAGTGGCCCACCCAGTACTGGGGCGCGAACTACGCTCGCCTGCAGGCGACGAAGCGTCGCGTGGACCCGCAGGACTTCTTCCGGGGGCGGCAGACGGTTCGCCCGTAGGCACCCGCCCGCGGGCGCGGCCGAGCCTCAGGGTCGTCGCGCCTCCATGTAAAGCGGGTGATGCTCGGCCCGCTCCCGCAGGTTGAGCGGCCCTGGATGGGGGATGCCCGTCTCACCGGGCGCCAGTGCGACCGGATCCGTGAACCCGCACTCCAGCAGCAGCTTCGCCAGCGACTTCCCGTCGTACGCCCACTTGTGCATTCGGTCACCGACGGCCAGCAGCCGCACTCGCTGCGCGAACGTGCGTGCCCGGGGCGCGCACACCATCAGGTTCGACATGAATCGGTCGGCGTCCTGGTTGCGCTGGTACTCGGCAAGCTGTTTGCCGAGGTCAGGTACCACGATCCGAAGCGTGCCGCCCGGACGCAGTGCTCGCCGCGCCTCGGCAAGGAACACCTTGATTTCGGCCCGGTCCAGCAAGTCGATCATGTGCGAGGCGTAGACCACGTCGGCACTCCCGTCCGCCACGGGGATACGCCGCGTGCCATCGGCGAACTTGATCCGGTTCGAACGGCAGTAGCCGGCGTAGTCGAACTGGTTGTTGTCGAGCAGCCCGAGCCGGTGCAGCACTTCGGCCACGAACGGGAACTTTGCCAGGCGCAGGCTCGGCGAGTTGTCGAGGTTCATCCAGCCCTCGGTGGGCGTCATGCCGCAGCCGATGTTGATTCGGGTCATCGATGCCATGGTTCGGTGCCGCGCGGGCGACCTGCGCGTATCGGACGCAAGGTACATCTGTGCCGTGCGGCACGCCGTTATGGGGGGCGCGCAGCGGCGGAGCCCACGAAATCGGCTTGCGCGGCGCCCCCCGGATTCGACCGTGGTGTTCCAACCAAGACCAGACCTCGTTGTCGGTGATTCTCGACCCTGCCCGCGGCGGAC
Source organism: Phycisphaerales bacterium (assembly GCA_046096165.1). GTDB lineage: Bacteria > Planctomycetota > Phycisphaerae > Phycisphaerales > SM1A02 > UBA966. The sequence goes on from JBJTJU010000328.1 coordinate 3,483, forward strand.
CGGCGCATGAACTGCGCCTGACCTCGCGCGGGCACCACGAAGGATCAGCATGCAACTGGGTTCGCAGTTCCGTTCGCTCCGTCGTTCTGTCCAGGCCGCTTCCATTTCCGTCCTCGCGCTCTCGGGCGCATGCGCCGCATCGGGCGACTTCCAGGCGTTCACCTGGGCACGCCACCATCCCGCGTCCACCGACAACGTCACCGGCATGGTCCAGGTTGACCCCTGGTGCAACCTCGAGGACGTGGCCGAGCGCCTGAAGGCCATGCCCGAGGGCAAGCGCTTCATCGTCTTCTGGTGGATGACCGACGACCTGTGCGACAACCCGGCCGACCGCTGCGTCGAGCGTGTGTGGGAGACC
>JBJTJU010000329.1:0-2481 GCA_046096165.1 Phycisphaerales bacterium
TGCGGCGCGTCGCGTGGTTCCGGCAGTTGCCGCGCATCGGGCCCGCGTGGCCGCTGCGCGCGGAGGCAAGCGTCCTCGGGTTCGGTGCCGCGTTCATGGGCGCGGCGCTCGGCGCGGTGCTCCTGGTGCGTGCGGCGCCGGATTCGGGCGGGGACCTCGCACGCGCCACGCTCCAGGCCGCCGGCGGGCACGCCGCGCAGCTGGCGGTGGTGGCGGTGCTCTTCTCGCTGTCCTCGGCACGACCGCGGCGCGGGCTGACCGCGGTCGGCCACGGCGGCGTGCATGCCCAGCCGCGCGGGCAGCTCGAGTCCGCCGCGCTCGGCGCGTGCTTTGCGGCGCTGCTCTGGCCGATGGCGCAGGCGGTCGGCGGCATCGCCACGGCCATCCAGGCGCTGGCCGGCGAGCGCGTTCCGGAACTCGGGCACCGCACGCTCGAAGCGCTTGCGGCGGCGGGGCCATCGGACCCATGGTGGTGGGCGTCGATCGGCTGCGCGGCGGTGCTGACGCCGCTTGCCGAGGAGTGGATGTACCGCGGCCTGCTGCAGCAGGGGCTCAAGGGCGCGGGCCTTGGCCGCGGTGCCGCGATCGCGGTGACGTCGGTCCTCTTCGCGCTCGTCCACTGGGGATCGCTCGCGGACGGTTCGCGCGCGGCGGGGCTTGCCACGCTCGCCCTGCTCTCCGTCGGCTGGGGGCTGCTCTACGAACGGTCGGGGCGCATCGTCGCGCCGGTCGTCGCGCACGCGGCGTTCAACGCGGTGAACCTGTGGATCGCGGCGTGAGGCGGATGCGCGGCCGCGTGCGCCGCACTCACTCGTCGTGCCACGCGCGCCCTTCGCGCGCCAGCAGCTCGCGCGCCGCGGCCGGTCCCCATGAGCCCGGCGCGTAGTTGCTTCGGATCCCCGCGCGCAAGGGCGCGCTCTCGGGCCCGATGAACGGCATCACCGCCCGCCACGCGTCCTCGGTCTCCTCACGCGTCTTGTAGAGCGTCTGGTCGCCGCGCATCGCGTCGACGAGCAGCGGGCCATACGCCTCCACGCTGTCGTTGGCGAACTCGGTGCGGTAGTCCATCACCATCTCGACCGGCCGCAGCGAGAGCCCCGCGCCCGGCACCTTGCTGTTGAAGCGCAGGCTGAAGCGCTCGCCGGGGGCGATCTGGATGATCATGCGGTCACCCGGCACGCGCGTGCCGCTGATCGAGCGGAACAGGTTCGCAGGCGGCTCCTTGAACTGGATCACCACCTCGGTGCGCTTGGCGGCCATGCGCTTGCCGGTGCGCACGTAGAAGGGCGTGCCGCCCCAGCGCCAGTTGTCGAAGGTGAAGCGCAGCGCGGCGAAGGTCTCGGTGGATGACCCGGGCGCAACTCCCGGCAGATCCGCGTACGCCTGCTCGCGCACGCCGGCGAAGTCTCCGCCTGCGTACTGCCCCAGCGCGCCGTGCCGCGCGGCCTCGGCGGCCGACGGCACCTGGATGCTCTCGACGATCTTGCGCTTCTCGGCATTGATCATCGCCGGCGTGAAGCTCGACGGCGGGTCCATCGCCACGAAGGCCATGATCTGCATCAGGTGGCTCTGGATCATGTCGCGGATGGCGCCGGTCTGGTCGTAGAAGGCGGTGCGGCTTCCCACGCCGAGCGTCTCGCTCGCGGTGATCTGCACGTGGTCCACGAAGTTCGCGTTCCACACCGGCTCGAAGATCGCGTTGGCGAAGCGGAACGCCAGCAGGTTCTGCACCACTTCCTTCCCCAGGTAGTGGTCGATCCGGTAGATCGCGTCCTCCTCGAAGACGCTGCCCAAGGCGCGGTTCAGCGCGCGCGCGGAGTCGAGGTCGCTGCCGAACGGCTTCTCGACCACGATTCGCTGCCAGCTCCGCCGTGCGGGGTCGATGCTGCACGAGCGCTTGCCCTCGGTCACCAGGCCGGCGGCGTCGATCTGCGTCACGATCGGTGCGTAGAGCTCGGGCGCGACGGAGAGGTAGAAGAGGACGTTCCCGCGCGTGCCATTCCTGGCGTCCAGTTCATGGATCGCACGTGCGATCGCAGGCCAGGCGTCCGCGGTGGCGGCATCGCCCGCCAGGTAGTGGACGCGCTGTGCCAGCCTGTCCCACGCATGGGCGTCGAACGCCGCGCCGGCCGCGGCGCGTGCGCCCTCGGCGAGCTCCGCACGGAATGCCTCGTCGGTCTTCTGCCGCCGGCTCACGCCCAGCACCTGCGTGCGCGCATCGAGCGCGCCGAGGCGGTCCATCTCGTAGAGCGCGGGGATGAGCTTGCGGTGCGTGAGGTCGCCGGAGGCGCCAAGGATGACGAAGACGCAGGGATCGGCCGTGCTCACGCCCCGGATGCTACGGAGATGCAGATCCGACCGCGTCGCGCGCGCGGGCGGTCACGCCGACTTGCGCATCTCGCGCGGGTGGAAGCGCGCGATGGTCTTGCGCAGGTGGCTTCGGTCGACGTGGGTGTAGACCTGCGTGGTGCCGATGTCGGC
>JBJTJU010000330.1:0-6126 GCA_046096165.1 Phycisphaerales bacterium
GTCGCCATCGGCATGTTCGCGGTGATCGTGGTCTCGATCGCGGTGCACGTGCTGGCCGGCGCGGTGGCGTTCGGGCTGTTCCGGCGGTGGTTCGGCGATGCGGCGCTCTGGTTCGACGTTGCCGCGCCGCCGCCGGCCGGGGTGGGCGCGTGGACGACGCCCACGTGGGTGCTCGCGGGCCTCGTGGTCGCGGCACTCGCCGTGTCGACCATCGCGTCGAGCCTGTGGTGCATCCGTCGCCTGCTGCCCCTCTACGTACGGGCGATGATGGCCTCCATCCCGGAGATCGATCCGGCGCGGTCCTTCAAGCGCGCGGAGCTCTCCGAGAGCGGGCCGCCGCTCGACGGCTGGTCGAAGGCGCAGGCGACGCGGTGGCTCGCGGCCGTGCGCGCCGGAAGCGATGCGCGCATGTTCGCGAGCGTGCCGATCGCCGCGGGCGCGGCCCGGTACGACCGCACCGACCGGCCGGTCGAGCCCGAGCGCGTGGGCGGCATCGCCGGCTCGCGGGACGCCGGGATGCTCCTTGGGTGCGCGGCGATGGCGGCGGCCGGGTTCTGGCGCTTCGGCGCGACCGGGCCGCTCTTCCTCGCCTTCGGCATCGTGTTCGTCACCGTCCTGCTGCGCATGGTGCGGCGGCGCACGCTGTTCTCGCCGGTCGTGGCCGGGCAGGGATGGATCCAGCATGGCGAGGCGCGCTGGAGCGTCGGGGACTCCGTGGTGCTCGCGACGGGCGGCCGCTCGCGCGCGCAGGTCTGCGTGGTCGGCCCGCCGGGCGTCATGACCATGCGGGTCGACGCGCGCCCGGGCAAGGACCTCGAGGTGCTGTGGATGCGCTGGATGCACCCGCACCCGAATCCTGCGCAGCAGGCGTTCGACGCCTGAGCGACCTACGATCGCGCCATGGACCCGGTCACCGGTCGGCACGTCGGATTCCGCGAGGCGCTCGAGACGGGCGGTCGCCCGCTCGGGTGGATGCTCGCGGTGGCGGGCGTCCTGATGTGGGTGATCTGGGATGCGCCCAAGGACGGCACGCCGTCGCCCTGGCCCGCCGTGCGGTGGGCCGTGACGGCGCTCATCGCGCTGGCGTGGACCGTGCCGACGTTCGCGGTGCCGGTGCCCGCGGCGGCACGCGCATGGCGCTGGGCTGCGGCCCTGACCGTGATGGCGGCGGTGCTGACGTCGCTGCCGGCGCTGCTGCGCGCGCCGTAGCGCGGGCGCTCGCGGCGGTGCTTGCCAGGAACACCGTCTGCAGCCGCTCGCCCTGCGTGCGCGAGGCGACGCGGCCGACGGGCCAGTGGTCGGTGGTCTCGACCAGGACGAGCGTCCGCCCCGCCGGACGGACGATCTTGTCGCCCTTCAGGACGGGGATCGCGGCGGCGGCCAGCATGTGGGCGTGATCGGCGTCACGCACGAGGTGCACCTCGCAGAGCCCGACGCTGCGGGCAAGCGAGGCAAGCAGCACCGCGCGCGTGTCGCAGTCGCCGGTGCCGGTCGCCAGCGCCCAGAGCGGCATCGAGAGCCCGAAGCGGTGCTTGCCGTCGCCCACCTCGGGCGACTCGCCGTAGCGCAGCTCCTGCACGAAGCTCGCGAAGGCGCCGAACTCCTCGCGCAGCCCGCGTGCCCCGCGCCGGCGCGCCTCGGCGAGCACGGCGCGCGCCACCGGGCGCACGTCCTCCAGGCTCGCCTCGATCATCCATTCGTAGTCCGGGGCCAGCACGTCTCCGTCGGGGCCGTGCCGGCGCTGCACGCCGTGGCGCGCGAGCACCGCATCGAGCAAGGCGCGCTTCTGCGCCAGCTCCGAGTCGAGCTGGTAGCGGATCACCGCGCGGTCGAGGTCGTAGCCGAAGGCGCGTTCCATCGCGAAGGCGCGCGACACGTCGACCGCCGTCCGCACCGAGAGCATGCGGCCGCGCGCACCCGGCTTCACGACGCGTATGTCGCCGTCCCAGCGCACCACCGGCACCGTGTTGACGTCTTCCCATGCCCAGCGGCGCTCCTCGAGGTCCTCGGAGAGCGACGTGAGCGCCTCAAGGCCCGGGCCGTGCGCACCGGGCGCGAGCCACGGGTCGAACTCCGGCGAGTCACCCTGGCAGGTCGGCAGCCGGACGGGGCCGCTTGCGGGCGGCGGGCCGGACAGTCCGCAGCGCTCCGTCGCGGCGTCGGCGGAGAGGCCCCCGAACGCCGCGCGCAGGCGGGGTTCGCGCTTCCAGGTCCATGCACCGACCGCGACGGCGATCGCCGCAAGGGCCGTCGCCCACACTGCACGCTCGAACCGTGGCACCGCCGAACGCATGTCCGTGCTTCATCGGCTCGGCACGGGGGGTGCTTGAGGGGTCGTAGGGTGGTCCGGGAAAGTCGCGCGCCGGGGTGCGCCAGCGCGGGTCAGTTCGCGTGGGCGGGGTCGGGCGTGCGGCGCGCGCCCCACCGCGGGCGCTCGCGCTGCGGCACGTATCCGCCCAGGACGCGCACGCACGCCACGCCGTCGAGCGCGGTGGCGAGCTTGGTGAGGAGTGCGCGCTCCGGCACCACGTGGAGCGCGCTCGAGCGCATGAGCACCACGCGCCCCTCGACCTCGGTGCGCCCGTCGACGTCGACGGGACGGCCCGAGAGCGCCGCCACGCTGCCGGCCGCCTGGCGGAGGATGCCGCTTGCCATCTGCAGCGCGCCCATCGCCTCGGGATCGGACTCGCGCCCCGCCACCACCGAGATCTCGAGCCGCGTCGCCAGGTGCTGCGCCGCGTCCTCGATCGGGATGATGCGGTCGACCACGAGCTGCGGCGAGCCGCGCGAGTGGTCGAGCCGCGCGACCATCAGCACCACGCGGTCCTGCTGCATCACCTCGGCGTGCGCGGCAAACGTCTGCGCGAACACCACGCCCTCGAGCGACGACGCCTGGTCGGCCAGCGTGAACATCGCCATCCGCTGGCCGGCGCTCTTGCCGGTCTTCGCCACCACCGCGCGCACGCGCGTCAGCATGCCGCCGGCGACCACCGACGCGTCCTGCGGCATCTGCGCGATGCGCGCGAGCGGCCCGGTGCAGAAGGTCGCGATCTCGTCGCGGTACTGATCGAGCGGGTGGCCGCTCACGTGGAAGCCGAGCGCCTCCTTCTCGAAGGCGAGCGCCTGCATGCGGTCCCAGGGCGCCACCTTGCGCAGCGTGCCGGCGGCGGGCGCGCCGCCCGCGGGGGCCGGCGCCGCCTCGAAGTCGCCGAAGAAGGTCATCTGCCCGGCGCGGCGGTCCTGGTCCTTCGACTGGCCGCTGCGGATCGCGTCCTCGATGGTGGCCACCAGCGCCGCGCGCGCCTCGGTGCCGTGCAGCGAGTCGAACGCCCCGCCCTTCGCCAGCGCCTCGATGGTGGCGCGGTTCACCGCGCGCAGGTCGACGCGGTCGCAGAAGTCGAAGAGGTCGCGGAAGCGGCCGCGCTCCTTCCGCTCGGCGACGATCGCCTTGATCGCGGTCTCGCCCGAGCCCTTGATCGCCTTCAGCCCGAAGCGCACGTGGCCGTGCACCGAGTCGTGCGGCTCGCCGTCGCCGTAGACCACCGCGAAGTCCGCGTCGGAGAGGTTGACGTCGGGCGGGCGCACCTCGACGCCCACGTGCGGGCGCGCCTCGGTCGAATCCGGGAACACCGCGCGCCGGCACTCGTCGAGGTAGACGGCCCAGTCCTCCACCTTCTGCGCCTGGCTCTCGAAGGTGAGCACCGCGGCCATGAAGTGGTTGGGGAACCAGGTCTTCAGGTACGCGGTCTGGTAGGCGACGATCGCGTAGCCGGTGGAGTGGCTCTTGTTGAAGCCGTAGCCGGCGAAGCGCACGATCAGGTCGAAGAGCTCGCTCGCCCGCGCCTCGCCGACGCCGCGCGCGGCCGCGCCCTTCACGAACTCCTCGCGCGTGGCGCCGATCACCTTCTCGTTCTTCTTGCCGATCGCCTTGATGACCGTGTACGCCTGGCGGAGCGCGATGCCGCCGAGGAGGTGGAGCACCTGCATCACCTGCTCCTGGTAGACCATGATGCCGTAGGTCTCGCCGAGCAGCGCATCGACCGCCTCGTGCACCGGGGGCACCGGCTCGCGGCCGTGCTTGCGCGCGTTGTATTCGGGAATCAGGCTCATCGGACCCGGGCGGAAGAGCGCGTTGGCCGCGAACAGGTCCTCGCGGCGGTCCGGCTTCATCTCCGCGACCAGGTCCTCGAGCCGGACCGGCGCCACCTCCGCGCGCAGCCCGCGCATCCCGCCCGACTCGAACTGGAACACGCCGCCGGTATCCGCGCGCCGGAAGAGCTCGAGCACCCGCTGGTCGTCGAGCGGGACGCGGTCCATGTCGAGGGGATGCGGGCCGCCGTCGGCGGGGTCGCGCCGCACCGCGCGCCAGATGGCCTCCTCGGACATCGATTCGCGCACGAGCGTGCGGCAGAGCTCGATGGTGGAGAGCGTGCGCAGGCCCAGGAAGTCCATCTTCAGGAGGCCGGCCTTCTCGCAGAGCGGGCCTTCCCACTGCGTGACCAGGTCGTCTCCGCCGCCCGTCGGGCGGCAGAGCGGCACGATCGTGTCGAGGGGCTGGGTCGCCACCACCACGCCTGCGGCGTGGATCCCCTGCGTGCGCGCGTGGTTCTCGAGCTGCCGGGCGGCGTCCACCACGCGCCGCACCTGCTCGTCCCCGTCGTAGGCCTTCTGGAAGTCCGGCGACTGCGCGAACGCCTTCTCGAAGGTCATGTCCGGCGCCTCGGGCACCAGGTTCGAGATGCGCTGCGCCTCGGCGGGCGGAACGCCCATCACGCGGGCCACGTCCTTGATCGCGTTCTTCGCCTTCAGCCGCCCGAAGGTCGCGATCTGCGCCACGTGCCCGTACTTCTGGCGCACGTGCTGGATGACCGCGCCGCGGCCGTCCTGGCAGAGGTCGATGTCGATGTCGGGGTACTCGCTGCGGTCGGGGTCGGTGAAGCGCTCGAAGAGCAGCCCGTAGCGCACCGGGCACGCGTTCGAAAGGCCGAGCACGTAGCCCACCATGGTGCCCACGCCCGAGCCGCGCGCGGTGGCGGGGATGCCGTGCTGGCGCGCCCAGTTGACGAAGTCCCAGACGATCAGGAAGTAGGCGCTGATCGCCTTGTCGGCAAGCACCTTCAGCTCGCGCTCGCAGCGGGCGCGCACCTCGGGGGTGACGCCGCCCGGGCCGTAGCGCCAGGTGAGCCCCGCCTCGCACAGGTCGCGCAGCGCGCGGTCGCAGTCGGCGCGCAGCGTGGCCTCGTCGACGCCCGCATCCTTCGTGCGGTCGAAGGGCAGGAGCTCGATGGTCCGGCAGTAGCCCTTGAACCACTCGGTGAGGTCGCCGTCGCGGGCCGGGTCGTACGCGGGCTTCCGCCCGGCGTGGCGGATGCGCACCACCGGCGCATGCTTCTCGGAGAGCGGCAGCTCCACGTTGCAGCGCGCGGCGATCCGGACGGTGTTGGCGAGCGCCTCGCGCTCGGCGTCGTCCTCGGCGAAGAGCGCGTGCATCTCGGCAGGGCTCTTGACGTAGAGCTCCTCCGGGTAGCGCAGCCGGTCGGGGACGTCCTTGGTCGTCCCCATCGAGATGCAGCACAGCGTGTCGTGCTCGACTCGATGTCCGAGGAGGCCTTCTGGCGCGCGGTGCGGCGCGACCCGGACGACGGCGGCCCGCATCCCCTCGACATGGACCGCATCCCGCTCGACGACCAGCGGGTGCTCGAGCTCTTCCGGCGCGCGGACACCGGCGGCGTGTTCCAGTTCGAGTCGGGCGGCATGCGCCGCCTGCTCGCGGAGATGAAGCCGGACCGCCTCGAGGACCTGATCGCGGCCAACGCGCTCTTCCGCCCGGGCCCGATGAGCCTCATCCCGGACTACAAAGCCCGCAAGCACGGAAGGCAGCCGGTCCCGCGCGTGCACGACGCGGTCGACCCGCTGCTCGCCGAGACCTACGGCATCATGGTCTACCAGGAGCAGGTGATGCAGGTGCTGCACCTCCTTGGCGGCATCGCGCTCCGGGCCGCGTACACGGTGATCAAGGCGATCAGCAAGAATAGCGAGAAGGTCATCAACGGCGCGCGCGAGGAGTTCGTGAAGGGCTGCGCCTCGCGCGGCGTCGCCGAGGCGCGCGCCGGCGAGCTCTTCGAC